>SKND01000032.1 GCA_007120695.1 Bacteroidales bacterium
ATTGCATATTTTGATTCGGCTTATATCCAGTATGTTATCACTTTGTTCATGTTCATTGCCGGAACTAATTTTGCGCTTTCATACTTTGCAATTCATATTCAATTTGACAAGATATGGAAAAATGAGGAGTTCAGGGTCTATCTCGGAATTACATTGTTTTTTTCAGCACTTATAACCATAGGGCTTCTTATTACCGAAGAGATCTCTTTCGAGGAATCTTTCAGACTTGCCGTTTTCCAGGTTGTATCAATAATTACCACAACCGGGTTTGTTACGGCAGATTATCTGCTTTGGATGCCTATTCTGTCGGTCATTATCTTTATGTTGATGTTTATAGGAGGTTCGGCCGGATCAACTGGTGGTGGAGTGAAGATTATCAGGGTTTTACTGATTATAAAGAACTCCTACCTGGAGATAAAACGGTTGATATACCCAAATGCAGTTATACCTGTCAGGCTAAACAACAGACCCATTTCACATAATATAGTGAGTAATGTACTGGCATTTGTATTTTTATATATACTGATAATGGTAATTTCTGTCGGCGTCATAGCGGGAATGGGATATAACATGGATACCTCATTTGGTGCGGCAGCTGCTTCGCTGGGTAATATAGGGCCCGGATTCGGCAGGGTAGGACCGGCTGATAATTTTGCTCACTTCCCGGTTTTCGGTAAATGGTTTCTTTCCTTTCTAATGTTGCTGGGCAGGCTTGAACTATTTACCATTCTGATTCTCTTTGCACCCTCATTCTGGAGAAAATAATATATACCTGATCATTTGCCGGTTACACTTTCAGGTCCCCCAGTCCCTGCCTGATAATTACCGGTTCAGTATCGGTACAATCTATCACTGTTGAGGGTATGTTGTTTCCGAAGCCGCCATCAATTACAACATCAACCTGTTGCTGAAATTTTTCATGAATCAGCTCAGGATCGGTAGTGTATTCCAGAATTTCATCTTCATCATGTATGGAGGTTGTGAGAATTGGATGCCCTAATTGTTTCACTATTTCAAGAATGATATTGTTTTGCGGGATTCTTATACCAACAGTTTTTTTCTTGTTTTTAAATAATTTAGGGATATTATTACTGGCCGGCAATATAAAGGTAAACGGACCCGGCAGATTTTTTTTTATCAGCTTGAAACTTGAACTACCTATAGGCCTGGTATAGTCGGAAAGATGTGAGAAATCATGACAGATAAATGAGAAGTTCGCATCTTTTATCCGCTTACCTTTAATTCTTGCTACCCTCTCAACTGCCTTTGCATTGAAAATATCACAACCCAGACCATATACTGTATCTGTCGGATAAATTACCAGTCCCCCGTTATTCAATATATCAACTACTTTCTGAATATACCTTGCGCTGGGGTTTGCGGGATGTATTTTCAGTAACATATTTTCCTTTTTTTAACCGTTAAGCTTCCTGTGATCGGCAAGGAATTTCTCCAATCCAGCATCCGTAAGCGGATGGTTAAGTAATCCTGTGATTGCATCAAGAGGACAGGTGGCTACATCTGCTCCGGCTTCCATACACTGCAGGATGTGATTTGTGTTCCTGATCGATGCGGCAATGATCTCGGTTTCAAATCCATATGTGTCAAGAATATGTACCAGCTGGTGAATAAGCTCCATGCCATCCTGCCCTATATCATCAAGTCGTCCTATAAATGGAGAAACATATGATGCTCCTGCTTTTGCGGCAAGCAGTGCTTGTCCCGGATTGAAGATAAGTGTGCAGTTTGTTCTTATTCCTTTGCTGGTAAGGTCTTTGATGGCCCTTATACCGTCAGCAATCACAGGGATCTTCACAACAATCTGCTTATGAAGCGCGGCAAGCTTCTCACCTTCAGCTATCATGCCTTTGAAATCGGTTGAAATAACTTCAGCGCTTACATCTCCGTCAACTATTTCACATATTTTTTTGTAATGAGTCTTAATATTATCCTCACCGGTTATGCCTTCTTTTGCCATAAGGGATGGATTGGTGGTGACCCCATCAATTATTCCCATTAGCTGGGCTGTTTGTATCTGCTCCAGATTAGCAGTGTCAAGAAAAAATTTCATATTATTGTTTTAATTATTGTCAATTGGGTTAAGTTGTAAACTTACAAACTTTTCATTGTTTAGCGATGGGCAGGTGGGTAATTTATTGTGTAAATAACTATAAACAGTTATTTCAATTAAGATAAAAAAGTGGGTAAGCTACTTATATCGCACCGCTACAACCGTCTACCCTTGCTTCCTTCCGGACCTGGGGGAGTTCAACAGGAGCTGGTCGTATAAGACTTACCCGGTACAAAGGTAACAAACCTGTGATATTTTTCCAATTATAAGGGTTCTATTAAGTAAAAAAACCAATATATTTGCTTATGGCCAATATACAAGCGGAAATTGTGGTCAACCAGAACACTTACGAGGCTCAGGGTTTTTGCAACAGTTTCTGTGACGGGAAGATCAATAATTGCTTAACCAATTGATATTCTAATAAATCATCCTTCAAAATACTAAAAAATGGAAGAGAACCAAAAACCCTCATTGCTTAAAAGCACCATGAATTATGGCGCCATGCTCGGATTGTCACTTATAATTTTCAGTTTGTTGCTTTGGATGTTTGATGCAACTACAAACCGGGCTCTTGCTTTTGTAAACTATATCATAATTATTGCCGGGATAGTTCTCGCCACGAAAACGTTCCGTGACCAGGAGCAGGGTGGATTTATTACTTATGGAAGGGCTCTTGGGGTAGGGACACTGACTGTCGTGTTTGCAGGCATTATTACTGCTTTTTTTACATATCTCCTTTATACTGTGATTGATCCCGGACTCATTGACAAGACATATGCCATTATGGAGGAAGCATATTATGATGCTGGTATGAGTGACAGCCAGATCGAAATGGCAATGAACATGGCAAAAAGGTTTACCAACCCTCTTATGATGTCTGTTTTCGGATTTATCGGCAGTGCATTTTTGGGCTTTATCTTCTCTCTCATAACATCAATATTCCTTAAAAAAGAGGGTGATCCGTTTGAAACAGATACAGTATAATCTGATTCACACACTGAATTTAAAGACAGACTCTAATTAACCCTATCCTAATGGATATTTCAGTTGTAATACCTCTTTATAATGAGGAAGAATCACTACCCGAACTGGTAGAATCTATTACCCGCGTAATGAAAGACAATTCCTTTACCTATGAAATAGTGATGGTTGATGACGGCAGCACTGACAGATCCTGGGAGATCATTGAAAAAATAGCTGCAACTGGCAGACAGGTCAGGGGTATTAGGTTCAGGAGAAATTATGGAAAATCAGCAGCACTATATTCAGGATTCAGAATTTCTAAAGGAGATGTTGTAATAACCATGGATGCTGATTTGCAGGATGATCCCGGGGAGATTCCCGAACTAAGCAGGATGATACTTGAAGAAGGCTATGACCTGGTTTCAGGTTGGAAAAAAAAACGGCACGACCCCGTAACCAAAACAATTCCAAGCCTGTTCTTTAACTTTGCCGCCAGAATGACAACCGGTATCAAACTGCATGATTTCAATTGTGGTTTAAAGGCCTATCGTAAAGAGGTTGTCAAAAACATAGAAGTATACGGGGAGATGCACCGGTATATCCCAATGCTTGCCAGGGAGGCCGGTTATGGAAATATAGGCGAGAAGGTGGTCAACCACCGGAAACGGAAATACGGTGTTACCAAATTCGGAATAGAACGTTTTATAAAAGGGTTTCTGGATCTTATGTCGCTTTCATTTGTGTCAAGGTTTGGAAAAAGACCGATGCATCTTTTCGGAACCCTTGGGACGTTGATGTTTATTATCGGATTTATCGCAGCCTTATACCTGGGCAGCATGAAGCTTCTTCATCTCAGCAAGGGCATAAGAACAGCACTTGTAACCGAAAGTCCATATTTTTATTTATCCCTCACAGCAATGATAATCGGCACCCAGCTCTTTCTGGCAGGGTTCATTGGGGAAATGATAACCAGGAATTCTCCTTTCAAAAATTCCTACGAAATTGAGAAAAAGATAAATGTTTAAGCCTTGAAAATTATTCTTATAGGACCTTCTTATCCATTCAGGGGTGGTATTGCTAATTTCAATGATTCGCTCTATTCGGCCCTGGAAAAATATCATGAACCTCATATCGTAAGCTATACTCTCCAGTATCCATCTCTTTTTTTTCCGGGAAAAAGCCAGTTTGAAGGTGATCCGGGTCAAACCTCACATGCCATACCACTGATAAATTCAATAAATCCTTTTAGCTGGAAGGGAGTAGCCTCCACTATATTGGAAATGGAACCGGACTGTGTAGTGGTACACTACTGGATGCCGTTTTTTGCTCCGGCTCTCGGAACAATTCTGAGGAGGCTCAGAAAAAAAGGAAAAATCTTTGTAATCGGGTTGCTGCATAATGTTGAACCGCACGAGGGTATACCTGTCGGGAGAATGCTTAACAGCTACTTTCTAAGGTCATGTGACGGATTTATCACAATGTCCTCATCAGTATACAATGATCTTAAGGCTACATCTGTAATCAGACCTGTTAGGAAGGTCAGTCACCCGGTTTACAATATTTTTGGCGATCAGGTTGACCGGCTTATCGCATGCAGGAAACTGGACCTTGATCCGGAACGGAAACATCTTCTCTTTTTCGGGATGATAAGAGGTTACAAAGGGCTGGATCTCCTGATCAGGGTAATGGCAAACCCAAAACTTAGTCATCTGAACCTCAAATTACTGGTTGCAGGGGAGTTCTACGAAGACAAAGAGAAATATACAGGTCTGGTTGATGAACTGGGACTGAATGAGAGAATAATTTTCACCGACCGGTTTGTGCCGCAGGAAGAGGTCAGATTGTATTTCGGAGCAGCAGATCTCGTTGTGTTACCATATATTTCAGCAACCCAAAGTGGAGTTACACAGATAGCATATCATTTTGATAAGCCAATGCTGGTTACTGATGTGGGTGGATTAAGGGAGATGGTGGCTCACAGGAAGGTGGGTTATGTATGCAGTAAAAATCCTGAAGAGATAGCAGCATCAGTCGCCGATTTCTTTGATAACAACATGGCACCCGGCTTTGTTGAGAATATTAAAGAAGAAAAGGAGAAATTCTCCTGGGAGGCTCTGGTTGCTGCAATTGAAGAACTGAATAATCAAAAATAAACTTGAGATTTATTTACAATTTCAATCCCGAAAGATATATGTCTGCCCGGCAGATTTTCTTAGATATTTTCAGATTCCGGGGTTATCAACACGTTTATTGTATTCTGATAACAGCATCATAACAACAAATTTATCAATGGGAAAACTCACATCCTCATCCTTTAAGTTTTCCAGGTTTTTCCACCTGAAGGCCTGACTGCCTTCTGTCATATTATCAAAATCAAACGGTGTTGAAGATATTCTGAATGCCGGAGTATCCAGGAACTGCATCTTGTAATAGATACTGATAAGCTGATGGTTTTCAAAAAACATTGCTTTCTGGAAAAAGCCTGTAGTATAAAAATGGCTGATTAATTCGACCGGCTGACCAAACTCTTCCAATGCTTCACGGCGCAGGCAATCCTCCGGACCCTCCCCAAACTCCAGTCCGCCACCGGGAAATTTTGTCATCAGCGTACCTGATCTGTATTCGTCGCTTAAAAGTATCTGATCAATATCGTTAATCAGTATACCATATACTCTTATTACGAACTCTCCCCTGTTATCCTTATTTTCCATATTGTCGGTTAGAATTTACAGATTTTCCGGACTTACTCAACCGGGTAATCCGGCTCGATCCCGGTTGATTTGACAATATAGCTGGTAATTCCTTTACGGTCATTGGGATTAAACCATTGAACTTTGCTGTCCCTTGCCAGCCATGTAAGTTGCCTTTTTGCATACCGTCTGCTGTTGCGTTTAATTAGGTCAATTGCCTTGTCATAGGTTATTTTTCCCTCAAAATGATCAAATAACTCCTTATAGCCTACAGTTTTCAGGGCATTTAAGTGTCTGCAGTTGTAAAGCTCACGGGCCTCCTCAACAAGTCCGTCCCCAATCATTTTATCAACCCGGGCATTTATAATTTCATATAATTCGCTCCTTTGAATAACAAGACCAATTTTTACAATGTTAAATGGCCGGTTCTTTTTGGTTCCTGTGAGAAATGCCGAATAAGGTTTTCCTGTCATTAAACTTATCTCCACAGCTTTAAGTATGCGATTTGGATTCCGGAGGTCTACGATCTCATAGTGTTCCGGATCAAGCTTTCTCAGTTTTGATCTCAGCCATGCTATTCCCCTGTACTTATATTGTATTGCCAGCTCCTTTCGCAGTTCAGGATCAACTGACGGCAGGTCGTCTATCCCTCCACATACTGCGTCAATATAAAGGCCTGAACCACCCGCCATGAAAATAATTTTCTTGTTTTCAAACAGTTTTTCAAGCAATTGAAGACACTCTGTCTCGAACTTGCTTGCATTATAATAGTCGTGAACAGAAAGATTTCCGATAAAAAAATGCTGAGCCTTCGCCAGCTCATTTTGGGAAGGCACAGATGTACCTGTTTTCATTTCCTTGTACATCTGCCGTGAATCTGCAGATATTACAGGAGAGTTATACGCTGCAGCAATATCAGAGCAAATACTGGTCTTGCCAATTCCGGTGGGGCCTGTAATTACTACCAGATGAGATCCGGCGCTTTTTCCTTTCTTATTATGGGTCATTAAACAGTCAGATATCTGTAAAACCAATATCTTCAATCATTATCTGTTCAGGAGGATCTCCCATGCCTTCAGTGCAGCGAGGATAAGCAATTCCGGGAACTTCCGGACCAATTGACAGAAGTTCGATAAAGAAAGCACGGTCAGAGAAAAAATCAAAGACATACAAAAGCCGCTGATCCTCTTCTGTCAGAAGTTCGCATAACTGGGTCTTCTCCATTATTATTACCGGGGTATAGCTGTCGGTTGTCATATCAAGAAGATTGATCTCCAGCCCTTTTTCCCATTTGCTGTTTGCCAGGAAGAATGAGGCAAGCTGATTCCTGTCGTATTGCAGTTCAGTTTGTATCGCATTGTGAAAATCAAGAAAGGTATGAGTGTCTTTTGTTTCAAAATTCCTGTAAAACGGCTCTTTACCAGTACCTACAAGTCTGAACTTATAAATCATATGCCATTATAAATTAAATAGAAATTCGAGTGTGTCAACATTATCCGGATAATCATTAAGTTCCGGATTTTGCGCTTTCCCAAATGGGATCATAAATTCCTGGATTGATGATTTCCCGACTATGCACTGAAGTTTATCAATTTCTCTTTTTATCAGATTAACAGCAATCTCTGTATCTTCAGTTTTCACGTAATTGATTACTGATATCGGAGAAGAGGGCGAGGTATCCTCCCTGATAAGAAAAAAGCCTGTATCAAGATGAGGCGATTGATTTATCAGGTGGATCGCTCTCTGATATTCATAATTATTGGCCCAGTGATTATGATTTATGAAATGTTTATAGATGCCGGATATTTCAATAAATCTTTCAAAGTTGTAATTTTCAGGGATGTAAAGTTTGGAAACGCTTCTGCAACCCAATCCGAAATATCTGAAAACATCATCTGCCAGACCTTTTAGCTCTTCATCTGTTTCTGTGCCGTCAAGTATTGCCACCGAATTCCTGTTTTTCCTTATGATGTTAGGATATTTGCCAAAATAATATTCAAAATACCTGGCAGTGTTGTCACTGCCGGTTGCTATTACGGCATCAAAATCTTTTAGCCTTCCCTCTTCAAAACTAATCCTTCCTTCGAACCGGTCATCCAGAAAACAGAGGATATCTGCAATAATTTGCAGCATACCGTCATCCCTGGCTGAAAGTTTTGCCAGAAGGTTATGACCGGAAATCAAAACACACATCATATCATGGAAACCTACCATGGGTATATTGCCGGCTATTACAACTGCCACAGTTTTTGGTTTTTTTTCATAACCGGATGGGCTGTAGTTGCTTAACCAGGAGGTCATTGACTCTCTGTTCAATGATCTCCCGGTTATTTTAATGGCATACCGCACGTTTTCTTCCGTAAACCATGGATTATGGATATGGCTGCTTTTTATTACCGATTCCACAGGCCTGAAGAACATGCTATTCAGCTCTTCAAGCCAGGGCATTCTTCTGGTTTCCTGTTCACCGGGATTGCTGAACTGACCCAGAAAAACACCTAACTTTTCAAAAACTTCTATCTGCGTTATAATACTCATTCTTATTTCGGTTCCCAAGGTATTTTATATTATCGGAGTTACATATTATTAAAGATATCGTCCCATGGAAGGTACTGAAAAATGCTGGTGCCAAGTGCCAGCCCGAAAATTATTGATATCACGGTACTCAAAACAAACAATCCTCCAAGTATTGTACCGATAAGAGCGCAAATATATCCTGCATTGAGATTTTTCTGCGACGCTATCGAATAACGGTCTGGCTCCTCGAGTACGAGCCTTCGTGATTTCACTCCAAAGATCAGGGCTATGATTCCAAGAATAAGGCCTAATCCCCAGCACCAGCAAAAAATAATTGACAGGATACCCAGTACCAGAACTGATGTTGCATTGGGAGCCTGTTCACCGGTAACATCATTCATTTTGTTTTTGTTTTCATTGGTTGGTTGAATTGTTTCACTCATGGTTATAAGTTTAAGTGGTTAATATCTTATAAATATAATTCAAAACTATAATACTGGCATTGATAATGAATAAAATTTTAAGCGATAGCGCCCCATATCTGAATTTGTATATCAAATGGAGTACCAGCAAAATTACCAGGAGTATGCTTGGTATCAGAGCAGGGTAAAGGATAAACGAATCAGGAAAGTTCCCCTTTAACAGCTCTATAAATGCTCTTTGCATTCCGCATCCGGGACATTCAATGCCAAGGTATGCAGAGTAGAAGCATGGTTGTGAATTCACTTCTAGCCAGTTAATTAGTTTCTCCAGCAATGATCAGTTTTTAAATGGAAAAATAGGTAATAATGGTGTAAAAAAAAATCTGCGTTATAATTATTGCAGATTTTTGATTATTCAGTTATTAAGCTTTCTTTCATCACTTCCTTGTCTTCCAGTGACTACCCAGACTTTTCGGACTTCCAGTTCTTCTCTGAATTTTCTGAATCACCCTGACTTTCGGGGAGTTCAGCATCACTCAAGAACAAAGTTTATGGGAAATGTGAATGCAACACTTACAGGTTCTCCCCGCTGTCTTCCCGGGTCCCATTTGGGAGATGACATAACCACTCTCATGGCTTCCCGGTCGAGGGAGGGATCAATCCCCCGAACTATTCTGGCATCAGCTACGCTTCCGTCTGCTTTAACAACAAACTGAACAAAGACTCTGCCGGCAACTCCATTTTCAGCTGCTGTCTGAGGATAGCGGAGGTTTTCAGATATATACTGCCTGAATTCATCTTGTCCTCCACCCCTGAATCCCGGCATATCTTCCACTATAAAAAACACTTCTTCATCATCATTGACCGTGGCCGGGGAAGACTGATTATCAGTAGTCTCAGGCGCTGTAATGGGTAGGGCGGCATTGTCAGTTTCCGAAACCGGTTCATGGCCAGGCAAATTGTTTGGTAATTGCTGTTCAGATTGACCCTCCTGAAGATTAATGTTGTCTTGCTGAACACTCCGGGGCGATAATGCCTCCTCTTGCTGAACGGTTGGTGAAGACGGTCCTGGATCACTATGACCGGACTTCTGATCTGGTGTAACCAGTGCATTTGGAGTATCCCCTGGATCCTGGGACCGGCTGGTAATCAAGCTTTGATTATCTGTTCCTGAGCTTGTGCCTGGGGTTTGAGCTGACTCAAAAGTTGACGGACCGGATATAGCAAATGTCTCTTCTTCGGCTTTTGTACACATGAACACCAGGATCATCAGCAATGGCAAAAGAATAAAAACCCGAAATCTTTTCCAGGCAGCCGGCTTGATTGATGTCATCATTCGTATCCGGTTAACTGTGAGAGACCGGTTGAAATTATTCACAGGAGCAAAGAACCCGCTTCCGAGTTGCAGATTCATCAGAAGTCCCTGGTAAAATCTGATGCTGGTTCCTTTTCTGATAACTTCTTCATCAGCAAGGTACTCATGAACCTCATGCATTGATTTTTTCAATAGCCATGAAACCGGATTAAACCATTGAATAATAGTTAGTAGCTCAAGAATAATTAAATCGAAAGTGTGATGCTGGTTAATATGGACAAGTTCATGTTCAATTATCTTCTTCTTTTCTTCCTCACCATATAATGATTCATTTATAAAGATGTAATTGAGAAACGAAAAAGGTGACTGAACTGAGTTAAGGTTGATAATTCGGGCATTGCGATATTTTCTGCATGGGTTTGATTTAATCAGCCTGTATAACTGCATCATCCTTAATGCCAGCCTTAAAGTGAGGAGTGTTGTAAAAACCACGTAAATAAACATAAGTATGGAGCTTAAATCCCAGGCCCTTTCTGCCGGCTGCACAGATTGGTTTGACTGCCCGGTAATCGTCACCTCCGGTATTATATATGAATAGTTTGCTATGGATACAGGGGGTGATAAATTTATATGAGGAAGGATAAGCGAAAACAGTATTGCAGTAAGGAGGTAATACCTGTTTGCCCTGAAGAAGGCCACTCTCCGGAGAAAAAAGATGTATGCCAGGTAGAACAGGCCAAGGCTTATTGCAGTTTCAATTATCCAAGCTGTCATAATATACAGACTAATTTAAATTATCAGTCATACATTTTGTAACGAACAGGCGTTATTTGCCTGATTCTAACTGTTTCTGTTTTACAATCTCCTCCTCAATCAGTTTACGCATCTCTTCCATCTCCGATATACTTAGGTTTTCTTCACGTGCGAAAAAGGAAACCATCTGTTTATAAGAGCTGCTAAAGTAGTTTTTTACAAAATTATGCAGGAACTTTTGTGTGTATTCGGATTTCCCTACAAGAGGGAAGTACTCATGTGTCTTTCCATACGCTTTATATCCGACAAAACCTTTTTTCTCCATTATTCTGACAATTGTGGAGACTGTGTTGTAGGCAGGCTTCGGATCAGGCAGGTGCACAATTATATCTTTTACAAATGCCTTTTCAAGTTTCCATAATATCTGCATTATCTGCTCTTCTGCCCTGGTCAGTTGTTTCATTTTATATTGTTTTGATTATTTTTAATATTGTTGTTTACAAATATAAAACTATTATGTTAGTTTTTCAACTGTCAGGACGATTTTTTTAAGTTCCGGTAATATTGATTAAAATTGACTGTTCAATATAAGGTGATTATTAAACAAATAAATTAATTTTGTTGTATTGTGCCCGGAAGGACAGGGTTAATTAAATAACAATTTTTTCAGATGAAGAACCTTGTGAGGTTAGTGCAGCTGTTCTGGGAGAACATGCGAATATCCCTTCAGTCAATTCTTTCGAGTAAACTTCGAACCATCCTGACAATATTTATAATAGCTTTCGGGATAATGGCTCTTGTTGGTATACTAACTGCAATTGATGCTGTTAAAGCTTCAATAAGTACCTCTTTCATGAGCATGGGAGCAAATACTTTTTTGATTGAGGGCAGAAATATTACGAGGGTATCTTCTGACAGGCAGCCTGTCAGAAACTATGCTTATATAAATTACCGTGAAGCTGTTGCTTTCAAGGAAAGCTTCGAGTTTCCCGCTAATATTTCAGTGTTTATTAATGCTTCCGGCAATGCGGCTGTAAGTTCCGGAGCCAGGAAAAGTAATCCCAATGTTACTGTTGTAGGTGCTGATGAGGAGTATCTTCTCACAGCAGGTTATGAAATAGAAAGAGGCAGGTATTTCTCCGCCAATGATATTGAGATGAACCGCCACCTTGCGGTTGTCGGAAAAGAAGTTGTAAGGAACATTTTTGATGCAGGTGAAGACCCGCTTGATAAAATTATTACTGTTGGAAGCGGTAAGTACCGGATTATTGGTATACTTAAGGAAAAGGGGACAAGTTTCGGAGGTGGTGGTGATAATATCTGTATACTTCCTGTAACAAATGTCCGGCAATATTTTTCCCGGCCCCGGATGAACTTCAGGGTAAATGTCATGCCCTCCAGCCCCCAGCTTCTCGAGATTGCAGTCAGCGAGGCTGAAGGAGTATTCAGACAGATCAGGGGATTGAGGCCCGATAATGAATCAGATTTCAGAATTACAAAAAGTGACAACCTGGCAAACATGGTAATTGAGAATCTAAGGTATGTTACTATAGCAGCAACCCTTATAGGGATAATTACGCTGTTTGGAGCTGCTGTAGGACTCATGAATATTATGCTTGTATCGGTTACTGAACGGACGCGTGAAATCGGTATAAGGAAAGCGATGGGGGCAAAGAGCTCATATATAAAGCATCAGTTTCTTTTTGAGGCAGTTATTATTGGTCAACTGGGCGGATTTGTGGGCATTTTCCTCGGTATACTGGTAGGCAATCTGGTTTCACTTGTAACCGGTTCACCATTTGTTGTTCCCTGGATCTGGATTATTGCAGGAGTTTTGTTATGTTTTCTTGTCGGTATATCCTCTGGGTATTTTCCTGCCGTCAAGGCTTCTAAGCTTGATCCCATTGTTGCACTCAGGTACGAATAGATGCAGAATCAGGCCTGTAAATTAAAATAAACTAAAGCATATGGAAGTCCTGAGAATTGAAAAATCGCCCAAAACACCGTTTATTGAACTTGATCCTGCCGGCGGTGTATTGACTATGGAGGGACGTTCAATCCCCGAAGATCCGGAGGCTTTCTTTAACGGTATCTATTCAGCCATGCTTAATTATTATAAATCTCCGAGAAAGCAGACTTACTTTCATTTCCAGTTCGAATACATTAATTCCGGATCATCTAAATTTATTCTCAGGTTTTTTAACCTTATAAAGAAACAGTATGATTTAGGTAATGACTGTATTGTCAACTGGTATTACGAAGAGGATGATGAGAATATTCTCGATTTGGGGCAGCATTATATGAACACATTCAAACTTCCCTTCAAGTTTGTAGAAATCTATGGTTGATTTTTTATAGCGTAATATACCGGCTGTCTTTATAAATGGTTGCTGATACAGGAACCTTAATGAAAAAAGGCTGTCTCATTGATGAGACAGCCTTTTTTTCGGATCTGGTAATTTTTATTTTACTGATTCCATATAGAGTGCAAAATCAACCAGTTTGCTTGCATAACCGTATTCATTATCATACCATGACACAACTTTCACAAAGTTGTCATTTAAGGCAATACCGGCATTGGCATCAAAAATAGATGTTCTGCTGTCACCATTGAAATCGCTTGATACAACCGATTCTTCGGTGTAGCCAAGTATTCCTTTCAGTTCACCTTCTGATGCTTTTTTCATTGCATCTTTTACCTGCTCATATGACGCTCCCTTTTCAAGACGGCAGGTAAGGTCAACTACCGATACATTCGGAGTTGGTACACGGAATGCCATACCAGTAAGTTTTCCCAAAAGCGAGGGAATAACTTTAGTTACCGCTTTAGCTGCTCCGGTTGAGGAGGGGATTATGTTCTGAGATGCTCCGCGTCCGCCTCTCCAGTCTTTCATTGATACTCCGTCAACAGTTTGCTGGGTAGCTGTAACAGCATGGACCGTGGTCATGAGCCCTTCAACTATGCCAAAATTGTCGTTAAGAACTTTTGCCACAGGTGCAAGGCAGTTTGTTGTACATGAAGCCATTGATAAGATATCTACATCATTATTGTAGTTTTTATGGTTAACTCCAAGAACAAACATCGGTGTATCGTCTTTTGAAGGAGCTGACAGCAATACTTTCTTTGCACCACCTGTAATATGCTTCTGAGCCGTCTCTTTTGTCAGGAATATACCTGTACATTCGAGTATATATTCTGCTCCTACATCTCCCCATTTAAGATTCGCGGGATCCTTCTCTGCAGTTACCCGTATTTGCTGACCATTAACTACAAGCTTGTCACCCTTTATTTCAACAGTACCATCAAATTTTCCGTGTGTTGAGTCATATTTGAGCATATATGCCATATATTCTGCCCCGATAAGGTCATTTACACCAACAATCTCAACGTCAGTTCTTTCCATTGCTGAACGAAAAGCAAGACGGCCAATTCTTCCAAAACCGTTAATTCCAATTTTAATTTTTCCCATAATTTGTCGTATTTAGTTTGATAAATTTTTTTATGGTTGGTTAAACCGTCGACAAAATTAATTAAAAACGGCAAATAGTCAAAAAAATATCAGGGTGATATTCAGGTCAGGGCATGATCAAGTAAAAACGACCTGCAATCGTTATATTACAATAATATGATATGATAAATCGAGAATTAAACTGTTTTTCTCTTTTTTCACTGATTAAATTTTTTAAACAAGGAATGGCATTTGCACAAACGGTTCAGGTTTGTACATTAATTTTACATTTAAATAAAATTACGTACCCGCAAACATCCCTTTTGATATATGACAATAGAGGTTTCTTTGATAATTCAGCTTCTTACCTCTTCATGTTGGGTTTCATTCTGCCCGTATGCAGGACATTTCTGTGATGAACAGGACATCATTACTGTTGCTGCAATAAACATAACTGCCAGGATGTAATAGCTCTTCTTCATTATTAACAACTTTGATAAATATATTATGTGTTTTACGGTTATAAAAATACTAGATTTCTAATTAAAACGAAACAGTACTTTAAAAAGTTACATAAACAGATTATTATTGCTGCCTTAAATTCACGTTTTGTTAATTTATGTTAAGGATGGATTTGGATTTATAAATAAAGATGTGTCAGTAGTTTTTTTTGTATTTTACCGCTTTAATAACTAAAATTTTCTATGAATGAAGAGATTTCTATTATTGCTTTTCGCAGTCAGTCTTGCCGCAGTTTTCAGAGTCGGCGCTCAGACAGCTCCTGTTGTTGGACTGAGGGATAATACCCCTTCTGTATATGCTATAACTAATGCCAGGATAGTTGTATCGCCTGGAAATGTCATTGAAGCTGGCAGCATGGTTATTCGCAACGGGATAATAACCGAAACAGGCCAGGGTATTAGTATTCCTTCAGATGCATGGATTAAGGATATGGAAGGAAAAACCATATATCCGGGTTTTATTGACTTGTGGGCTGAAATTGGCATTTCTGATCCCGGGGAAGCGGCAAGAAGGGAATTGAGTTCAATGAATTTACCGCCCGAATATGCCGGGCTGGCGGCACAGCTTCTTATGCAGAGACCAGGTGCAGACATACGGCATGGTGCTCTTCACCATAACCCGCAGGTGAGATCATGGTTTGATGTGGCATCTGGTTACAGTCAGGATGATGAAAAGGTAAGGAAATTGAGATCCAATGGATTTGTTCTGGCTAATGCAGTTTCCCCTTCCGGAATATTCAGGGGGAAGAGTGCTCTGGTATCACTTGGAGAAGGTGATAATAACAACCTTGTAGTAAAACCGGCAATTGCCCAGGCTATTGGTTTTGAGAGATCAGCCAGCCTGGGAGGAGGTTATCCTACATCACTGATGGGTGTAATTTCCCTTATTCGTCAAACCCTGTATGATGCTGAATGGTACAGTAATGCACATACCATTTATGAACTGGATCCTTCAGGACTTGAAAGGCCGGAAATGAACCTGGCTCTGGAATCACTGCTTGATGCCGTTGCAGGGCAACAGCCTGTAATATTTAATACTACTGATGAAATTGCCTTGAAACGGGCGGTAAACATTTCTGAGGAATTTGGCCTGGACCTCTGGGTTAAGGGGAGTGGTTATGAATATCGTCGTCTGGACTTAGTTGCTGAAGCAAAGGTCCCGCTTATCCTTCCGCTTAACTTTCCTGATGTTCCGGATTTAGAAAGTCCTGAAAAGGCTATGAGTGTGTCACTTGAGGATTTGAGACATTGGGATTTTGCCCCTGAAAATCCCGGCAGGTTGCAGGGTGCCGGGGTGAAACTGTCATTGACTGCCTCAGGATCAGATGATAAAAAAGAATTTATCGACAGGTTGAGAATTGCAGTGGAACGGGGACTGGAAGAGGATGAGGCATTGAGAGCCCTTACTGTCACACCCGCGGGATTACTTGGAATTGAAAACCGGTTCGGTACCCTGGAGAAGGGCAAGGTCGCAAGTTTTATTGTTGCGGATGGATCTGTTTTCAGTTCCGGCAGCAAGATAGAAGAGGTATGGATTGACGGGGAACCTTTTGAGATAAGCAAGGCTCCTGAAAACGATATACGGGGTAAATGGGATATCATATCTGCTGATCTCGGAGAGATGGAACTTGATATCAAGGGAGAAACCTCCCGTTTGAAAGGAGTTCTTGAGAAGGGTGATAAAAGTGTTGATCTGCAATCACTGAAATTTGACAACCACCGGGCAATCCTGGTTTTTAATGGCGATTCGATTGGTATTGACGGTATTGTCCGGCTTTCAGCATCTGTATCAGGATCAGAAATGTTTGGCATTGGAGAGTTGTCTGATGGAGGGTTCATTAACTGGAAGGCTGTCAGGAGTTCCGGTTTTGATAATATGGCGGATACGGTTTCCCGAAAACCAACGCGCATGTCAGAAGGGAAAATGCTTTATCCGTCGATGGAATATGGATTTGAGGCGATACCTGATATGCCCGAAAATGTTATTGTAAAGAATGCAACAATCTGGACCCAGAGTCCGGAAGGAAAACTTGAGAATGCCGATTTGCTGGTCAGCAGGGGACGGATAGTTCAGGTTGGAAAAGGAATTGACATACCCGGGGGCGCAGTTATTGTTGATGGCACCGGAAAGCATGTTACTCCCGGATTGGTTGATCCGCATCTGCACAGCAGCATTAAAGGGGGAGTGAATGAGGTTGGAAATAATATGACGCCTGAGACAAGGATTGCAGATGTTATTGAGCCTGATAATATCTGGGTTTACCGCCTTCTTGCCGGGGGTATGACAACTGCAAATTTGTTGCATGGTTCAGCCAACCCTGTTGGAGGACAGGATGCAGTTATTAAGATGCGATGGGGTGCAGTTCCTGATGACATGTTTCTGGATGGAGCAACACCAGGGCTAAAGCTAGCCCTTGGAGAGAATGTAGTGCGCAACAGCAATCAATATCCCAATACCAGGATGGGGGCGGAGCAGATAATCAGAGACGCTTTTCAGGCTGCTAAAGAGTATATTGAAGATTGGGAAAAATGGGAGAGAAATAAAACAGGAATTCCACCGAGGAAAGATCTTCAGCTTGAGGCTATGGCTGAAGTGCTGCATGGAGAAAGAATAATACATGCCCATGCCTATCGCCAGGACGAGATGCAGATGCTTATGCGACTGGCCGGTGAGATGGGGTTTCATATAGCGTCATTTGAACATACTGTTGAGGGTTATAAGATTGCAGATATCCTGCGCGAACATGGAGCAGCAGCAATAGTATGGACAGACTGGAGTTCCTTCAAGGTGGAGGCGGCCGATGGCATCCTTTACAATGCGAAAATGTTAATTGATCAGGGTGTACTTACCTCCCTGCATTCTGACAATACCCAGCTGTCAACCAGGATGAACTGGGAGGCCGGTAAAATGCTGGCAACCGGAATTGATGAAGTTACGGCTATGGACCTGATAACAATTAATCCAGCCAGGATAATTGGAGCTGATAAGCATGTCGGATCACTGGAAGCCGGAAAAAGTGCTGACTTTGTTATCTGGAACGGGCATCCTCTTTCAGGATTTACCCGTGCCGAACAAACCTGGGTAGACGGCCGTAAATATTTTGACAGGGAGGAGGACCTTGCCAGAAGGGAGAAAGTGCGCAGGGAGAGGGCAGCATTGATACGTAAAGCTATGGAGTCAAAAAAGGATTAATAGTTTTATGAACCAGTAACATCTTGATAAATAATTTGCTAACTATACTTTATATAAATAAACAGGATGAACAAATTAGTTTTTATACAAATAATATTGATCTGCCTGATACTGGTTTCCGGATCAGGCCGGGTGAATGCACAGATACCTGCACCCCCGCAGGATGGAACCATTGCACTTAAGGGAGGTACATTAATTACCGTTGCAGGTGAGGATATACCGGGAGGTACAGTTGTTTTCAGTAACGGAGTAATTACTGCAATTGGCCTGGATGTTGAAATTCCCGGAGATGCCGAGATCATAGATGTAACCGGTAAATATGTTTACCCTGCAATGATTCACTCACGAAGCTCTGTCGGACTGTCTGAAATAGGACGTGTAACCGAAACTGTCGATCTGAATGAATTTGGTTCCATTAATCCCAATGTCAGGGCGCAGGTAGCTTTCCATGCAGAGAGTGAACATATTCCCCTTGCAAGGACCCATGGGATTGCCGTTACCGTGGCCACTCCCACCGGGGGGATCATCTCGGGTCTTTCGGCAGCAATGCTTACAGATGGCTGGAACTGGGAGGAGATGACTTTCCAGGCTCCTTTGGCACTTGTAATTAACTGGCCTGATATGTCAAATGCAAGGGTCAGGGAAAATGCATTAAAGGAGTTGTCGGATGCATTCAGTTCAGCGCGCCGTTATAAAAAGGCGATGGAAGCCTCAGAAGATAGTAATATTCCGCACCATAAAAAAGATGTACGCTGGGAGGCAATGATACCGGTTCTCGATGGTAAAGTGCCGGTCCATATAAATGCGAATGATCTGGTGCAGATACAGGCAGCAATTAGCTGGGCAGAGAAGGAGGAGGTAAAGATGGTTCTTGTCGGCGGCAGGGATGCAGGATATCTGTTACCACAATTGAAGGAGAAAGATATACCGGTCATTGTTACTCCTGTAATTGACGGGCCTTCAAGGCAATGGGAAGAGTATGACCGTAGCTACAGTCTGCCCTCAATGTTATTTGAGGCCGGGATTAAATACTGTATCGCCGGAGACTTTGGTGCGGCAAATGCAATACGTCTCCCACACCATCCTTCAGCTGCAGTGGCATTTGGATTGCCGGTGGAGGAGGCAATTAAGGCAATAACTCTTTATCCGGCCCGGATTCTGGGACTTGATGACAGGATGGGCTCACTTGAGCAGGGTAAGGATGCATCACTAATAATTACAGACGG
>SKND01000078.1 GCA_007120695.1 Bacteroidales bacterium
ACCGGTTAAGGCATGTGTGAAGGTATGATAAAATCTGTTAAATCTATTTAAAACAATTCTAAATAAACTGGGGAATGCCTATATTTACAGAGGATTTGAGAGTGTTTAACTGGATTTGTTAACTGATTGCTTTATCGTGAACAAAAAGAATTGACTCTTGTTATTAGAGCAGTAAGACGAAAACGAAAATGTTAAAACTATTTTATAAATAATTAAATAATAAGTAAATATAATATATTAAATAAATAATAAATTTAACTATGAAAAATATAATTTTAAAACTAAGGAGATTTTTAATCATATCACTCGCTTTTACGGGAACAGCGGCATTGGCTTTTGCGAATCCTCCCGTAAAGCCGGAATTGAATAATAGCAGCAGTACAACAGCTGCACTCACTTTTAACTATACAGGCCCGGAATTGGGGATAGAGGAGTGGATGTCGGATATAACATACTGGGGCTTTCCTTATGAATATGTAGCATCCGAAGCAGCAGACGGAATTGAAGGCTGGATGGTAAATACCCTTTACTGGAGCTATCCTTCAGAGTATGAAGCATCCGAAGCAGCAGGCGGAATTGAAGGCTGGATGGTAAATACCCTTTACTGGAGCTATCCTTCAGAGTATGAACTTACCGGGAATCCTGATGGTATAGAGGACTGGATGATGAATCCCTGTTACTGGGATACAGTGCACAAACATGAATGTGCTGACAATAACAATCCGGCAGTTATACAAAGCACCATTTGCATGAACAAATGGACGAAAGATTCTGACCGGTTGGTAAAGGGAGGTTGAATTTAACAAATACTTTATTTGATATTGTGTTAAACATTGATTACATGTTATTTAAAAATTTAAATCTTTACTAAATAGCATAAATGTCAGTTTAATAGTTATATCCTGATTATTTTAAGGGAGGCTGTCTCAAATATCTGAGAAAGCCTCCCTTTTGTCTTTATCATAAATGCCGGCAAGAAGATTTTTTAACTATCAGTTATCAGCATGTTTAATCTGCAAATAATATATGCTCTTTTTAATTTACTGACCGTGTACCCCGGATGGATTTAGCCTGATTCTTTTTATCTTTGCGTGCTTTAACCATAAACCCGTTGATAAAACCTCAGGTAGTTACTGATTAAAGGCAAAATCTAAATCATAACAGCGGGCAT
Source organism: Bacteroidales bacterium (assembly GCA_007120695.1). Lineage (GTDB taxonomy): Bacteria > Bacteroidota > Bacteroidia > Bacteroidales > PUMT01 > PXAP01. The sequence goes on from SKND01000078.1 coordinate 1,172, forward strand.
ATAAGAAACGACTGATTTTTTTCATATGAGAATTGAAACAATTATTACAGATGCAGTAACACGGTTCCTGACTGAAAAAGGTATTGATAAACCGGACGGATCACTTATTCAGATTCAGAAAACCCGCAAAGAGTTCAGGGGTGATTTAACCCTGGTTGTATTTCCGCTTATCAGGCTGATGAAAAAGTCCCCGCAGGAGGCAGGAGAGGAGCTTGGTAAATATCTGATGGATCTTCATGTGATTGGCGATTTCAACGTGGTAAAGGGATTTCTGAACCTGATTGTGGAGTCGTCATACTGGACCCGGTTTGTGGCACAATATGCCGGCGATGATGATTATGGTATTATAAGACCCGGTGCTGACAGGGAGACGGTTCTGGTCGAATTTTCATCGCCTAATACAAATAAACCGTTGCATCTCGGGCACATACGAAACAACCTTCTCGGGTACAGTATCTCATTGATCCTTCAAGCCAACGGGAAGGATGTGAAAAAGGTGAACCTGGTGAACGACAGGGGTATACATATCTGTAAAACGATGCTGGCATGGCAGAAATGGGGCGAGAACAAGACCCCTTCAGATGCCGGGTTAAAGGGTGACCATTTTGTAGGTGATATGTATGTAAGGTTTGAAACTGCCTACAGGGCCGAGGTAAATAAGCTGGTCAGCGACGGGATGAGTGAGGATGAGGCCAGAGTGGAAGCTCCGCTGATAAAGGAGGCAAGGGAGATGCTCAGGATGTGGGAGGCTGATGATCCGGCAACTGTTGAATTATGGAAAATGATGAATGGATGGGTATACGAGGGATTTGACGTGACATACAAAAGGCTGGGTGTTTCATTTGATAATATTTACTATGAGTCGGAGACTTACCATAAAGGAAAATCAATAGTACTCGATGGATTGAACAAATCGGTGCTCAAAAGGAGGGAAGATGGTTCTGTCTGGGCTGATCTGAGGGAACGGGGACTTGATGAGAAGTTACTGCTGAGGTCGGATGGTACGTCTGTATATATAACCCAGGATCTTGGTACAGCGGTTTTGCGGCAGAAGGATTATAAGGCCGACAGGATGTATTATGTTGTTGGCAATGAGCAGGATTATCATTTTAAGGTACTTTCACTAATACTCGATGAGCTTGGCTATGAATGGGCCGGATCGCTTGAGCACATTTCATATGGGATGGTTGAATTGCCTACAGGCAGGATGAAATCGCGCGAGGGTAAAGTGGTGGATGCCGACAACCTTATAGATGAGATGATTGAAACGGCCGGCAAGCTTTCCCGGGAGCTTGGCAAGCTGGACGGGCTGTCTCCTTCAGAAAAGGAAGATATTGTCAGGATAATAGGCATGGGTGCACTGAAATATTTCATTCTCAAGGTCGATCCGAAGAAAAATATGGTATTTAATCCGGAAGAATCAATTGATTTTAATGGCAATACCGGACCGTTTATTCAGTATACACATGCCAGGATCTGTTCTTTGCTTAAAAAAGCCGGTGATCAGGTTATTAAACTTGGTGATGCTGATCTGTCAGGTGTTATTCTGAGTGAGAAGGAGACCAGGGTTGCTGCTCTGATTCACGAATTCCCGGCAATTGTTGCAGAAGCGGGAAAAAGCTGCAGTCCCGCGCTGATAGCAAATATGATATACGATCTTGCCAGGGAGTACAACCAGTTCTATCATGACCACCCTGTACTGAAGGAGGAGAATAAGGCGGTAAGGGACTTCAGGTTGCTGCTTTCGTCGCTAACACGCCGGGTTATAATGAGAGGTATGGGATTGCTTGGTATAGAGGTGCCGGAAAAAATGTGAGAATGGTGATATGCCTGCTTGTAATAAGGGCTGACAGGCGTTTTATTCCCCGAAAGGGTTATACGGAAAAATATATAATTGGCAAAAGAGTTTGTATTAGTTAATTTTGTAGTGTTAACAGATAATCTGAATTGAAATGTTTGAAAATTTAACCGAGAAACTTGAGAGCTCTTTTAAGCTGCTTAAAGGAGAGGGGTATATAACTGAGATAAATGTTGCAGAATCACTGAAGGAGGTACGGAGAGCCCTGCTGGATGCTGATGTTAACTATAAAATAGCAAAGAATTTTACCGATACGGTAAAGGAAAAGGCTATGGGGCAGAATGTGCTGGCTTCGGTGAAACCCGGAGAGATGATCGTCAAGATAGTGCATGATGAACTGGCATCCCTTATGGGCGGCAGCATGGAGGAGATAAATATCAAACCCAATCCTGCCGTGATACTTGTTGCAGGGCTGCAGGGTTCCGGAAAGACAACTTTTTCAGGCAAGCTGGCCAGGTTTCTCAAGGCAAAGAAGGATAAGAATCCTCTCCTGGTGGCATGTGACGTATATCGTCCTGCCGCAATCGAGCAGCTGAAGATTCTTGGGGAGCAGATCGAAGTTCCTGTTTACACCGAGGAGGGTAACCTGCAACCTGTCAAAATAGCGAAGGCAGCCATTATGCATGCCAGACAGCATGGACATAACCTTGTGATCATTGACACTGCAGGCCGGCTTGCGGTTGATGAGCAGATGATGGAAGAGATTGCGGCAATTAAGAAAGCTGTTAATCCTCATGAAATCCTGTTTGTTGTTGATTCGATGACGGGCCAGGATGCAGTGAATACAGCCAGGGCATTTAATGACAGGCTGAATTTTGACGGTGTAGTGCTTACCAAGCTGGATGGTGATACCAGGGGCGGTGCGGCTCTTTCGATTCGTTCAGTTGTTGATAAACCTATTAAATTTATCGGTGCGGGTGAAAAGCTTGATGCAATTGATGTGTTCCACCCTGAAAGGATGGCCGACAGGATACTGGGTATGGGTGATATTGTTACCCTTGTTGAGCGTGCCCAGGAACAGTTTGATGAGGAAGAGTCAAGGAAGCTTCACAAAAAGATAGCTAAAAACCAGTTCAACTTTGACGATTTTATCTCGCAGATCCAGCAGATAAAGAAGATGGGTAACCTCAAGGAGCTGGCAAGTATGATCCCGGGTGTTGGAAAGGCGATGAAAAACCTTGATATTGATGATGATGCATTTAAGGGGATAGAGGCAATTATCAAATCGATGACTCCGGATGAGAGAAACAACCCTGTAATTATTAACGGCAGCAGGCGTAAGCGTATTGCCGACGGAAGCGGAACAACCATACAGGAGGTTAACAGGCTGATCAAGCAGTTTGATGAGACCCGCAAGATGATGAAGATGATGACAGGCAGCGGGAAAAAAGGAGGTAAAATGATGAAGGGAATGCCGATGATGGGGAGGTAAAAGGTTGAATAATCAATTTAATTATATTTAATAATAAGCTGTTTGTCATGATTTTACTTGATGGAAAAAAAGTCTCCTCAGAGATAAGGGAGGAGATTGCGGCAAAAGTTGCTGAGATCCGTAAATCAGGCGGCAAGATTCCCCACCTGGCTGCCGTAATTGTAGGTAATGATGGTGCCAGCGAAACATATGTTGCCCATAAGGTGAAGGCATGCAAGCAGGTAGGATTCGGCTCAACACTTGTCCGCCTGGAGGCAGATGTCAAAGAGAAGGAGCTGCTTGACACAATTGATGATATCAACGGTAATGATGATATTGACGGGGTCATTGTACAGTTGCCTTTGCCTGACCATATATCAGAGGAAAAGGTAATCGAAAGAATAAAAGTGGAAAAGGATGTTGACGGTTTTCACCCGGTTAATGTTGGCAGGCTGTTTATTGATCAGCCTTCATATGTATCTGCTACACCCAATGGAATAATTGAACTTATAAAACGATACAATATAGAGACATCCGGAAAGCATTGTGTAGTTCTTGGCCGGAGCAACATAGTGGGCAAACCCATGGCGGTTCTTATGGCCCGAAAGGGATATCCCGGTGATGCAACGGTAACACTTTGTCACAGCAGGACAAAAGACATTGAATCGTTATGCCGTAGTGCAGATATCCTTATAGTGGCAATGGGCAGGGCAGAATTTGTTACCGGCAAGATGGTAAAGGACGGTGCCGTAGTTATAGATGTCGGCATTACAAGGGTTAAGTCCAAAAAGACCAAATCGGGCTGGAAATTGCTTGGAGATGTTAAGTTTGATGAAGTTGCACCGAAATGCAGTTATATAACACCTGTTCCTGGCGGAGTGGGACCGATGACTATCGTCTCTCTGCTCAACAATACATTGAAAGCTTCCGGAAAGGAGATCTACAGTTGACAATGATCCCTACTCAAGATTGAATTCCTGTGCCCCGGCAAACACACCATCCATATATACCTTTGCACTGTAGGTGCCCGGTTCAAGATTGTCGTCGTGAGTTATGGTAAAACTTATCGGCACCGGCTGCTGGTTGTAGTGTATGGTTGTAAATTCAGTGTAATTGCTGGACATTCCGGTTTCTGCTATTGTAAAGGTTTCGGACGATTGGTTCAGGATGTTGCCGTTGGGATCAGTTATCACCAGATGAATATTTTTCTGACCGGTCTCAACAAAAATGTTTCCGTTAATTTCAAAGCTTAACATTGTGCGGTTTACCCTGCGCGCCAGTTCCATTTCAACAGGCCTTCCAAGCCATCTGTCACGGAGGTTATGAACACATATGTTATATGCTTTCAGAAAAGTTGCTTCTTCCTGTCTTTCAAGAAGAACCTGGTTTTTATTCTGAATTTCCGTCAGTTTTTCGCCCAGGCTCTGTAATTCTGAAAGCAGCTTTTCTCTTTCCTCTTCCAGCCTTGCAAACTCCTCTTTCAGTTCTTCAAGTTCTGCAACCTGTGCACGTAACTGTTCAATTTCAGCAACCTGGTTTCTGAGCCAGGAAATACGCGAGTCCCTTGCATTAATTTCGGCTTCAAGCGTTGCGGCACTTTCCCTGATTACATTTACCTGGTTATTGAGTTCCGATATCTCGGCCTGCAGCTGTGAATTAGATTCCTCTGCGGCCCTCCTTTCGGCTGAAATAAGGTTATTTTGTTCAATCAATTCACTTTTTTCTCTGTTAATGGTATTATTGCGGAGATACAGAAAAAGATTGCCTCCTATTGACAACAAAAGAATTACAGCAATCACAATAGCGACTGTTTGTTGCGATTTTAACTGCCTCTCAAGCCTTTTTTCCCTGTAGTTTTCCATTTTACTTTTGTTTAAGGAAATATCATTTACAGATACATAATTTATAACAAATTAACGCAAAAATATATAAAGTACAAAATGAATCAATGGTTTGAGAGGATGTTTATTTGTTGTTAATAAAAAAAAGGAACAAATTAGCTCAATTATTTATTTTGATGGTACATTTAATTTCGCAAATAATCAATGAATTATTAGCAGATATTTTATCAGAAACAGAAAGCTGCGATATAATTTGTAATTTTGCGGATTGGCCTGATGGGTCAACTGAATTCCAGACGGCTTTGAGGTATTAATTGTGAGGATAAGTAAATGAACGAAGAAAAAGATCGCTTTTACAGCGGAAATGAGTTTCCGGACCTGGTAAAACGCTATGAAGATATGTTGACTCATAGCACCGGGTATTATTTCGATGTTGACGAATTTGAAGATATTATTGACCATTACCTGGGCATGGGAAAGTCTGACAGAGCCTACAAAGCTGTTCAGCATGCCCTGAAACAACATCCTGCTTCTACTGCGATACAGCTTAAAAAAGCTGTTATACTGAATGAAAAAGCGCAACCTCTTGAATCGTTGAGGATGCTGAGGATAATTGAGCGTATTGAACTGAACAATCCTGAGGTATGCTATACAAAAGGAGTGGCGTTAAATCTGCTTGGCCAGCACAAGGATGCGGTCAGGGAGTTCAACAGGGCTATTGAATATACTGAAGACGGAAAGGCTGATCTGCTGTTCAATACTGCCATGGTATTTGAGCATAAGAATAAATTCAGGATAGCACTTGGATATCTGAAGCAGGCTTACTTACTGGAACCGGATAATTTGTCCTGCATATACGAAATTGCATACTGCTATGAGAGAGCAGATCAGCTTGAAAATGCACTCGGGTATTATAATAAATTTCTTGATATTGACCCATTCTCGGAAAATGTGTGGTATAACCTGGGTGTTGTTTACAACAGGCTGGAAAATTACGATAAAGCACTTGAAGCCTATGATTATGCAATCTCGCTCGATGAGGAGTATGCCTCTGCATACTTCAATAAAGCAAATACTCTGGCCAACAGGGGAGATCATAAGGAAGCAATTGGAGTATACCGGGAACTGCTATATCTTGAGGAAGAAAATGAGCAGGTTATATGCTATATAGGGGAGTGTTACGAAAAGATGGAAGATTGGGAATCGGCTCTTGAATACTACCGTAAAGCCCTGGCGATTAATCCTGATTATGCTGATGCCTGGCTGGGTTCAGGGATGGTTATGTTTGCCAAAGGCTCATTTATTGAAAGCATCAGCCATGTAGAGAAGGCCATAGAGTTTTTTCCTGAGAATCCGGAATACTGGTACTCAATGGGAAATATCAAACTTAAGATGGGAAGGACAGATGAGGCAATCAGTGCTTACCGTAATGCAGTAGGCTTTGATCCGGAAGATTATGACTCATGGGTAAACCTCTCAGAAACCTATATTGTGTTAAATGATGTTGAAAGTGCAATAAATATACTTATCGAAGCATCCGGTCCTAACCCGGGATCAGCAATTCTGAATTACAGGCTTGCGGCATATCACCTTATGAAGTCTGACCATGAAAAAGCAGGACAATATCTCAGGATAGCGCTTTCACTTGATTTCGAGCTTCACCGGGAGTTCCTGGACTATTATCCGGCTGCAAAGAAGCACAAATCTGTGAGGAATATTATTTCAAATTATCATAAAAAAGGCTATTAGTCACTTAAATATAAAGTTTAAATGAACTTAGATATTCCTCATATACCAAGCAGGATAAAGAAGCCAAGAGAGAGCGGACTTACCATGATGATGGATAAGGGACTCAGCGTAAGGGAGGCGGAAGATTTTGTAATGTCATCAGGCGAATTTACCGACTTTGTTAAATTTGGATTTGGCACTGCGTTGATTGCCAGGGATCTGGAAGCAAAGCTCCAGGTGTACCGGGAGGGGAATATACGTCCCTATTTTGGTGGAACTCTTTTTGAAATCTTCTTCGTTCGGAATATGTTTGAAGATTTCAGGAAGTTTATTGACCGGTACGACCTCGATCTGGTTGAGGTATCAGATGGAACTGTAACAATTGACCATGACAAAAAGCTTGAGTGTATAAAGATCCTGTCTGAAGATGTTCAGGTGCTATCAGAAGTTGGTTCCAAGATATCGGGGGTAATAATTCCGGTGGACCTGTGGGTGAGTATGATGAGGACCGAACTGGACGCCGGCGCATGGAAAGTAATTGCAGAAGCCAGAGAAAGCGGTACAATCGGTATATACAATCCTGACGGCTCGGCCAATGTGGAGCTTATACAGGACATAACCGGCAATTTAGATCAGCATGATGTTATCTGGGAGGCGCCGCTGAAGGATCAGCAGGTCTATTTTATTAAAATGCTGGGTCCAAATGTGAATCTGGGTAATATAGCTCCATCTGAGGTGTTTGCAATGGAGGCACTGCGTCTTGGGCTAAGGGGTGATACACTCATGAATTTCTTACCTGTAATTTAGCAATATGCAATTTATTACGTTATCACTTAAAAGTGAGAAACAGCTATTTGTATTAAACTTAAACATTGAATAAGCAGCTCTAATGCCTTCATAATGAATAGAGTTTTGTTTTACAGGATTATCTATGCACAAAAATCTCGGTGAGTATCTCAGTCTAACATTGAAAGGTTTCGCAATGGGGGCTGCCAATGTAATTCCCGGGGTGTCGGGTGGTACAATCGCACTTATAACCGGTGTATTCGAAAAGCTGATAAACTCGCTGAAATCAATTGACCATGTGGCACTCTCATTTCTTTTAAGGGGCCAGTTACGCTCTTTTGCATCAAGGATAAATTTTTTCTTCCTGGTTGCAATTTTTTCGGGGGCTTTACTAAGTGTTTTTACACTTGCGCGCCTGCTTTCATATCTTTTCAGTAATTTTCCGGTCTTTATCTGGGCCTACTTTTTCGGCCTGATCCTGGCATCTGTATATTTTGTTGGCAAGAACGTTGAGAAATGGAAATTAACGGTCTTTTTAATTTTTGCTACAGGTGCGTTCCTTGCAATATGGATATCTTCAATGAGCCCCGCTGAAGGTAACGAAAACACCCTCTATCTTGTACTCTGTGGAGCAGTGGCAGTAAGCAGCATGATACTGCCGGGCCTTTCAGGATCTTTTATCCTGATACTAATGGGTAATTATGAACTGGTTGCTATTGAGGCAATTAATGACCTGAGATTTGACATTCTCATTCCCGTACTAATCGGTATAGTAGCCGGGCTGCTTGCCTTTTCACACTTTCTATCATGGATATTCAGGAATTACAGAGACCATACACTGTCTTCCCTCACTGGTTTTATAGCAGGATCTCTGCTGATCCTCTGGCCATGGAAAACTCCTGTGTTCAGGATGAATGATATGGGAGAAATTGTTACCAGAACTGACGGCAGTCCGGTAATTCAGAACTATGACAGGTTTATCCCGGAAACCCTTAACGGGGAAGTCATAGTTGCTTTTTTACTTATGATGGCCGGATTCCTTACTATCTGGCTTCTTGAAAAGGTTGCTGAGAAAACATCTGACACACGAGCCTGAGTCTTAAAAAACACTTAAGGTAGCTCGTATTATGTTTCAGATAATTAGAGACTTACTCCTTCCATTGATTTTTCGAGCTCACGTGCATTGTCAAGGAACTCATCAACATTCATCTCCTTGAAATAGAGCATGCCATGTGTAGACCTGATTCGCGGACTGGCATTCTGATAGAAATAGTTCTTACCCAGCAGGAGCTGAATAGTCTTTAATTGATCAACCCAGGTATTCTTTGTTAGTTCACTGAATTTTCCATCGTGCTGATAGCTCGGGAAGGATGCATCCACCTGGCTCAGATAGCAATTTGTAAAAGAGTCCTCCAAAACTGCCATGGCATTTAGTGATACGGGAACAACAACATTTGCTTCTGCCGGATGGAATTTATACCATACATTTCTGTATCCCCAGATTCTCAGATGGGACAGATCTGTTTCCTCACTCCATAATCTAACGGCATCGGCAATTGCCTGCAATACTTTATAATGAGTGTCCGGACCACTCCCTTCCGGATCAAACGCAAGACTAACTACAGATGGGTTTATTTGTTTTAGCTTTTCCAGAATCGGTTTAACATCTCGGTCTTTTTCCGGTTGTGCAGTGAACACGTCTCCGGTATAAAAACCAAGACGCAGATGATGCACATTTTTCACCTGGATACCAAAATGCGCCCAGACAAGCTCTTCTTCGAACTCCCTAAGCATCCCCTTAAGTGTTTGTATGTCAGGGGTGTTTTTTTCGCCATCATAACTTCTTCTCAGGATTGCCAGGATATCATCAATCCGGTTACGGAGTTCTTCCTTGTTTTTGATCCTGTGAATTACCACTATTGCACGTATTATCCTGTGAGCCAGTCCCCGTCTCCTCTCAGAAGGCTCGCCTGATGCTACCTTATTAAGGTAATGATAAACATCCTTGTCCCATTTAAGACTGTAACCAATTTCAAAAAAATCAGGATAATCAACCATCTGAATCAATCCGTTGTTCAGGAACCTTTTGGTATCTTCAAGGGCATCTCTCAGAAACTGGTTTGTGACAGCGGTAAAACCGGAAGTGAGGACAGAAAAGAAGGCATGATTTGATTCGTTTCGCAGCAGCCTGTGGATATGCGGAAGGATACCGAGCATGATGTCATCATGATGCGGACCCGTATGGTAATAAGTCTCCTTATTTTCATCCTCCATACCTTTTTGCATCTTGGCAAGAATTGAATCTATTACCGATTGTACGGTATTATTATCAAGGCCGGGTATCATACTGCAGTATTTATCCTTTTTAAGGTCATCGAGCCTGATATGGTGACCATACCGGTCAAGTTTTTTACATAGATCGATCACTGCCCTTTCTGTTTTATCATGGGTCCAGTCACCTGACTTATAATACATTTCAATACTGTCTTCAAGCATTGATGCAGCTCCTGTTGTAAGATAAAAGCGTGCATTCTTCAGTTTATGGAGGACAGTTGCAGGATAAATATTGGACTTCTCTTTTTCAAGTGCATCCCTTACAACCGGCGCCTTGGCTTCTCCGGCAGCAAATATGATGGCAGCTGCTTCCGGGTTGTAAGTAATTGTATGCAGGCCTATGGTTATCACAAGGCGATTTTTTGAAATCTCTATCCCGCCGAGATCACCGGCTGCAACCGCCTGTGTCTCAAAGTTGGTTGCTGTAAGCCTGGTAGTGGAGTGATGATCAGAGCCCCGGGTATTGAAAGCTATATGTCCATCAGGACCTATACCACCCAAAAAAAATCCGATTCCGCCTTTTTCCTGGATTGCCTTTTCATATTTGGTGCACCAGTCGTCAATCGCAAATACAGCCTTCTGCTGAAGTTGTTCAAACGATGTTTTGGCCTCCCTGTATCTTAATGAGAGATCTACGTAACTATCAGGGAAGACTTCTGAAAAATGCTTCCCTTCAGGTAAAGGAATAGTGTCTGAATTTATAAGCAGGGCATTATCGGGATTCAATCCGAATCCCTTAATATAATATTCATTTACATAGTGATAGAAACTATTGTGCTGCAATGAGCTGATGGGGTAGAACTCATCAATCTGCACAAACTGCAGTCCGCCGAAAGCAGGCCTCTTCTTTGCCTGGAGCCCGTATTTCTTTCTTAGCTCTTTTATTTCAGCATCATCCCAGTTATCTACTATCCTTTTTGTCCATTTTATGAAATACTCCGGCGTTTTACCAGTTGGCAAACTGACAACTCCATCTGGATTATCAGAAACCCATTCAATAAACCTGAGGGCGGTAAAAAGGCCGAGCTTCGGGAAATTATCAACTGTAATATAAGGAATCCTCGTGCTTATTGTTTTTGTGCGGCATTGCTTCAAAAAAGACTGTTCAACATGGGAAAGGTTTAATTCTACCATTTTAGCAGGGTTTTAATATGTTACCAGATGACAAGATATTTAATTCAAATCAGAATGTGAAATTACGTATTTTTAAGTTCAATCATATATTTATACAAACTTAATAAAAAACTTTTTTTTCTTTTTACCCTAATGAACTACTCCGGGGCAGAGCCCCGAAGTATCAAATGGAATTTATTATTTCCGACCCAGAGGGTCGGGGTATTAAACCAATTTGATAAATAAAAAAGGACCATAGAGCCGCAATGGTCGTAAATACCTCACACCTTGCTGATATATAATATTATTTTAAAATTAACTAAAGTTACATTTGTAACTTTCTTGAATAAGTAATATCAAGCATAAAATTTGTAATTATAATTTGCCTTTAGTACACATATTATCAGTTCTATACAATCATATTGAAAAGTGTTACTTAAGTAATAACAGGATAGATCATTACATGGGTAACATTATGTGCTAAAATATTAATATATAGGCTTAATAAACAGTTATATATAGCTTTTTTATAAACATTTTATTTAAGTAATTCATTATGAAAGTATAAGCGTTGATTATCAAACTGTTACTTTCCATACTGACTTTGTTAATTAAGCTATTGAACTATAATACTGGACATTAAACTGAATAAATAATTACCTTCACTACTCCAGATTCCAGTATGCCGCAAATTACATTTGTAACCGCTATAAAATTACACATGTTAATTTAATTGTTTTTACATTTGTACATTATTGTGTCCGGAAAGTAAAATTATAGTGGTATGAAGGATCAGTTATTGAAGTTTATGAACAGGGAGCAGCTCTCATCAGCTAAATTTGCAGAGTCAATTGGAGTGCAGCCATCAAGTATATCACATATCCTTTCAGGCAGGAATAAACCTGGATTTGACTTTATTCATAAGATACTTACCAGGTATCCTGCACTTAGTGCTGAGTGGCTGATATTAGGTAAAGGAAATATGATGAAAAGTGCCCATATCCAGAGGGATCTGTTTTCTGAAAAAGATATAGAACCTGATACCGGGAAAGAATTTACGGTTAAAAAGGACGATAACTTGCATGCGGAAAACGCAAAAGTACAATTGGAAACTAAAAGAGTTATAAATGTAACCTCTTCCGGTGATCCTAATGATGACATAAGTGAATATGGCAAGGACCGGAGGGTTACTGATGTAAAGGGCGGGAAGTATATTGAGAAAATAGTTGTATTGTATTCCGATAAAAGTTTCGTGGAGTATTCTCCCGGATAATCAAAAAGTGTATATTTAAGCAGCTCATTCATCATTTAATAACCTGTTTGATAAATTGAGAATTTTTGCTTTTCAATCCGTTGAATCCTCATGCATACTAATTATTCCTTTGCAGGAAGTGGTGGATGAGGATTTCCCATAAAATTTCTTTCATCTGTCTGTGTGTCATTTAAAAATTGTCATGTATATTTGAACGAAAAATGATATACAGGAACATCATACGACCCTTTTTCTTCCTTTTCGGACCTGAATCTGTTCACCATTTTGTAGTTTCATTTTTAAGGATCATCCATAAGATACCCGGAATTCCTCAATTTTTAAGATATATATACCGTACCCCTTTAAAATCGACTGAAAAAACTGTTTTCGGTATTAAATTCAGTAATCCTGTCGGACTTGCCGCAGGTTTTGACAAAAACGCCGAATATTGCAATGAACTTGCATCATTTGGATTCTCGTTTATTGAAGTAGGCACGGTTACTCCTTTAGAGCAACCAGGTAACCCAAAGCCACGTTCATTCCGGCTAACTAAAGATAAAGCACTTATAAACAGAATGGGTATCAATAACCATGGTGCAGACAAGATCGCTGCCAACTTGAAAAAGAAACATCCCGGCCTAATTATCGGTGGCAATATCGGTAAAAATACAATTACTCCAAACGACAATGCTATAGATGATTACGAGTATTGTTTTAAAGTGTTATATGAAGTAGTGGACTATTTTGTTCTTAATATCAGTTGCCCGAATATCGGTGATATAAAACGACTGCAGGATGCAGATATGATTATTGAAACTGTAAATGTGCTCAAGAGAATCTCGGCAGAAAAGACTGTTCAAAAGCCCATCTTGCTTAAGATCTCACCGGATTTGAATTTCAGCCAGCTTGATGAACTGGTTCAAATTGCATTTGATACGGGGATAGATGGATTTGTGGCAACAAACACAACTACGCTGCGTAATAATCTCAAAACCTCCAGAGAAAAGATTGAAGCTGCAGGAAATGGTGGAATGAGTGGCATGCCCCTGAGAGACAGGTCGACCGAAATCATTAAATACCTCACAAAAAAATCGGAAGGCAAATTACCCGTTATCGGTGTGGGAGGGATTATGAATGCTGAGGATGCAATGGAAAAGATCAACGCCGGCGCAAGCCTGATTCAGATCTATACTGGTTTTATTTATGAGGGGCCCTCAATTGTCAGGAAAATAAACACGGCAATTGCCGGCAAAACCGGATAACTATTCTGGCGGGATTCCCGGTTTGTTAATCAGAAATATCTTTTTTTATTTTGTTTTTCTAATTAAAACTTACAAAAAATGAAGATGCTTGAAGGAAAGAATGCTCTTGTTACCGGCGGAAGTCGCGGGATAGGGAGAGCAATTGCAGTTACGCTTGCAAAAAATGGTGCAAATATTGCTTTTACTGACCTGGCATATGATGATCAGGCACGCGAAGTAGAAAAAGAGCTGACCGGTTTGGGAGTGAAAGCTAAAGGATATGCCTCCAATGCGGCTAAATACGATGAAACTGAGAAAACGGTAGATGAAATTGCCAGGGAATTCGGAACGATTGAAATCCTTGTCAATAATGCCGGCATTACCAGGGATACGTTGCTTATGAGAATGACTGAAGAACAGTGGGATTCAGTAATTAATGTAAACCTGAAATCTGTTTTCAATTTCACCAAAACTGTTCAGAAATATATGCTGAAGCAGAGATCCGGATCAATCATAAATATGAGTTCGGTTGTAGGAGTGAGCGGCAATGCCGGTCAGTCGAACTATGCTGCCTCAAAGGCCGGGATAATAGGTTTTACGAAATCAGTTGCCAGGGAGGTTGGTTCCAGGAATGTTCGTTGTAATGCAATCGCTCCCGGTTTCATAATGACAGATATGACAGCTGCCCTTCCTGAAGATGTCAGGGAGCAATGGATTGCAGGAATACCATTAAAAAGGGGAGGCACACCGGAGGATGTTGCAGATGTTACCCTTTTTCTGGCCTCCGATCTTTCATCCTATGTTAGCGGACAGGTTATCAGTGTTTGCGGGGGTATGAAGACCTGAGAGCAAGAAGCTGACCTGTTATTACCGTTACGGCAGCACCTATGAGAGTATACCATGTCCACGCTATTGATGTGAACAGTATAATATAGATCATAACTGCTATACCTGCTGCAAATGCAGGTATGGCATCTCTCAGTCGGGGACCCTTGAAGAGAACTCCCAGGAAGAAAGTCCCCAATAATCCGCCATAAGTAAAGGACGCAATGGAAAGTGCAAGTTCGACCACCGCCTGTGAGCTCTGCATGAAAAATACGGCTGATCCTACCAATAGCAAGCACCAGATAACTGTTATCAGCCGGGAGATAGCAAGCTCATTGACTGCGGTCAGCCTTTTGTAGTAGGGTATTACATAATCATACATTGTTGCAGAGCCAAGTGCAGTAATTGAACTTGAGAGGGTAGACATTGCTGCAGCGAACAATGCTGCAATAATCAGACCTGTAATACCGGAAGGCATCTCTTCTATAATAAACCTGGGAAATACCTCATCCGCCAATATTTCGGCCCCTCCGTAGAATACATAGAGAAGACTGCCCAGGAAAAGGAAAAGTGCAAACTGAACAATTATAATTCCTCCCGTCAGGATCAATGCTTTACGGCTTGCAATAAGCGATCCTGCGGCAAGTAATCTCTGGACGATCAGCTGATCAATTCCGTGTGATGCCATTGAGAGGAACGCACCACCCAGAATACTGGCAATAAGGGTATATGGAGTCGAAAAGAATCCCTTTACACCACCTTCAAATGAAAAGTTGAAGATTTCATATTTTCCTGCTTCTGCAGCCTTTGCAATTCCCCCTGCCAATCCGCCGCTTAAGTCGCCGCTGACAATAACTATTGCCGCCACAGCACCGGCAAAATAGATGAAAAGCTGAACAACATCCATCCAGACGACAGCTCTTAAACCACCAACAAAGGTGTAACTGAGTGATACTATGGCAATAAGGAAAATTGACCCGATATAGATCCATTCAGATGAAAGGTTAGCAGCGATAAAAGTGCCCTGGAGGATCAATGCAAGTGGTATTGCGGTAGCAAACAGTCTGACACCGTCAGCTGCAAGCCGCGTGATCATAAATACACCCGAGGCAAGATTTTTCATGGGAATGCCGAACCTGCTGGCAAGGTAACTGTAAGCAGTGCCAAGTTCACCCCTGAAGTAAGCAGGCAGAATAATCCAGGCAACAACCACCCTTCCAAGAAAATACCCAAGAGTAAGTTGCAGAAAATTGAGGTTGGTCATATAGGCCAGACCAGGAATGCTGATAAAGGTCAAAGTACTGGTTTCGGTCGCCACTATTGCAAAACATACAGCCCACCAGGGGATTTTCCTTCCTCCCAGAAAATAGTCCCTCGAAGATGATTGTTTGCCGGCAATTTTGATGCCGAACAAGGTAATTCCGGCCAGGTAAACAATAAGGATAAAAGTGTCCAGATAAGTAAAATGCATAATTACAGGGGAAATATGATTACTGGTTATGATATTGGTTTTCCTTCGACTAATATATGGCAGATAGTAAAATCGTCATCAATCAGTACTATATCTGCATCCTTTCCCTCTTCAAGACTTCCCTTGCGATCATCAATTCCCAGGATACGGGCAGGATTTATAGTAACAGTTTCAATGGCTTCACGTAAATCGCAGTTAGTAAATAACATGTAATTCTTAACTATATTTCCAAGGGTCATTGTTGATCCTATCAGAGTCCCGTCAAGATACCTTGCAAGACCGTCTTTTGATGTGTACTTCCGGTTATTATATGTGTAAGTACCGTCAGGTAATCCCATACCGCTAATACCATCTGTAATACAAATTATTTTATCCCTGCTCTTGAAATTTCTTGCAAATTTAATCATCGAGGGGTGCACATGGTGAGAATCACCTATCAGTTCAACGCTTATCTGCTGATTTTCAAAAATGGCAGCAAGAGGTCCCGGATCCCTGTGATGAAGAGGCCTCATGGCATTATACAGATGAGTAACATGGCTTATACCCATATTAAACCCGTTGATTGTCTCCTCATAATTTGAATCAGAATGACCATAAGAAGGTAATACACCTTCATCCTTCAGTGTTTTGATAATGGCCTCAATACCGGGAATTTCAGGAGCGACACACATTATTTTCAATGAACCGTCAGCAACCTCAAGTAATTTGGCAAGTATCGACTTGGAGGGTGCACTGATACAATCGGTTATGATTCCCCCTCTTTTCATAATGTTTATAAACGGACCTTCAATATATACTCCCAGGAGACTGGCTCCGCCCAGGTCTTTGCCGGTACATTCAGCTGCAATACGGACATGAGTATTATTTTCATGCGGATTGACAACCATTGTGCTTAGAAATGATGTTGTACCTGACCTTGCCAGGGTGCCGGAGATTACTGCCAATGCTTCTTCTGTCGCATCCAGGCTATCGGATCCGCCTGCACCGTGAATATGCAGGTCTATCATACCGGGCACTGCAACCAGTCCCCGACCATCAATGGTCTTTACCTGGATATCATTTTTCCCTGCAGGACTGATCCGGCTTATCTTTCCATTTTCCACAAGGATATCGAAACGCCTGGATGGATCCGGGTCACTGTATAATGCCGTGTTTATAATTAGCAGGTTTTCAGGCATGATTATTGATATTGAATTTTATTAGCCAAGTCCGAAAAATACACAATCTTTGTTATATTTTTAAGACTAAAAGCTAACTTGCTTCCTAATTTTTCTCTGCCAATGTACACTATGCAAAAAATACTGTTTATTCTTTTCGGACCATTATTTTTTACATCATGCATATCGTTTTCTACGATAAGCATTCAGGTTCTCGAACCTGCATCTGATCCCCTGACAACAGCCGTTGGTAGTACAGCCCTGTTAAACAGGAGTATTTTTGATCCTCTTATTTACAGGGTTCCGGAAGACGAAAGAATTTTAGATTCTGTGCTTGTCACATCTTACAATCTGGCAACTACTGAGGTGTTGTTCTCTCTGGCCGACATCCTGAATGAGTCACCCCGCTTCGCTTTCATTGATAACGACAAGCTACTTGAAATGCCTGTAACAGACAAAACCAAAGAGAAGGAGATACTGGAGCCCTCATTTGTTAATTATTTGTGTGACTCACTGCAGGTAGATGGAATAATCTCGCTTGAGAATTATTATGTTGAATATAATGACACTTTAATTAAAGTACCAGGTGAATCCGGAACGCAATGGATGGATTATTATATTGGCCGAACCGAGGTTTTAATCGATGGTAAGTGGCGGGCATATATCAGGTCAGAAGATTCACCAGTGGAAGAGTTCAGAATTAAGGATACTTTATCATGGGAGTATTCCGCATTCTCGGCAGAAGAAACATTAATTAATTTGCCTGCTGCGGAAGAAGCATTAATTGAGGCCTCATATTTTACCGCGCTTACCTATGCAAGACGAATTGCGCCCTACTGGCTTGAAAAAGAGCGTTACTATTATTCGACGGGGAACAGGCTTCTCCGGCAGGCTTC
>SKND01000402.1 GCA_007120695.1 Bacteroidales bacterium
AAAGCCTCTTGTTACCGACCCTGCACGGGGTGCACTTCCCGCATGACTCTTCAACCGTAAAGTCAAGGTAAAACCTTGCAACAGAAACCATACAGTCATCTTCATCCATAACTATCATGCCACCTGAACCCATCATAGATCCGCTGGCAATAAGATTATCAAAATCTATAGGTGTATCCAGATGTTTTTCAGTGAGACACCCCCCTGATGGCCCGCCGGTCTGGACAGCCTTGAATTTTTTACCGTCCTTGATTCCGCCACCTATCTCAAAAATGACCTCCCTCAGGGTGGTTCCCATCGGCACCTCAATCAGGCCCACATTATTGATCTTTCCAGCCAGTGCAAATACCTTTGTTCCTTTTGATTTTTCTGTTCCAATTGAAGCAAACCATTTGGCACCTTTTGTGTAAATGACCGGAACATTTGCAAATGACTCAACATTGTTTACGTTTGTCGGCTTTCCAAGATAACCTGACTGAGCCGGGAATGGAGGTTTGAAGGTAGGCTCGCCACGCTCACCTTCCATGGAATGTATAAGGGCGGTCTCCTCACCGCACACAAATGCCCCTGCACCATAACGGATCTCAATATCAAAACTGAATCCGGTACCCAGTATATCCTCACCAAGCAGCCCGTAGTCGCGGGCCTGATTCAGCGCGATCTTAAGTCTGTCGATGGCCAGCGGATACTCGGCCCTGATATATACCAGGCCTTTGTCGGCACCTATACAGTATCCGTTAATGGCCATTGCCTCTATAACCGAATGAGGATCTCCCTCGAGTATTGAACGGTCCATGAATGCCCCGGGGTCGCCTTCGTCGGCATTGCAAACCACATATTTCTGATCTGACTTGACCTTGCGCGCGATATCCCATTTAACGCCTGTCGGAAATCCTCCTCCACCGCGTCCGCGCAGCCCCGAATCAATCATCTCTTTTGTGGCAGATTCAGGTGTCATTTCGGTAAGAACCATTCCGAGTGCTGCATAACCGTCTGCTGCAATATATTCGTCTATATTTTCGGGATTAATAAATCCGCAGTTGCGCAGTGCTATGCGAAGTTGTTTCTTGTAAAACCCCATATGCTTTGAATCACTTACAACCTCCTTTTTTACAGGATCTTTGTACAGCAGGCGTTTTACCTGGCGGCCTTTTATAGCATGTTCGCTCACTATATCTGCTGCATCATCAGGTTTAACTTCAGTGTAGAAAGTATTATCCGGAATTACCTTAACTATCGGACCTTTTTCGCAAAAACCGAAACAACCAGTAGATATTACCTGTACTTCGCCGGAAAGTTCATTTTCAGCCACCTGCTCCTTCAGGTTTTCCAGCAGCAAATTGCTGGCTGAGGCATGGCAACCTGTTCCACCGCATACAAGTATGTGCATTTTGTATTTAGACATTGTTCTTTTCCTCCTGAATATTTATTTTTTATCAATAGTTTCATAATTAACCGGGATGATGCCGTCAACAAGTTCACCCTGCTTAATATATTTTTCAATTATTTCGTCTGCTTTCTTAAGGTCTACAAACCCGTATACAACAGGATCCTGACCCGGAAGAGTAACCTCAATGGTAGGTTCTGCATAGCAGTATCCCATACAGCCTGTCTGTGTGACAATCGCATCTATATTGCGTTTTTCAAGGTTTGTCACCATAAAATCCATAACATCTTTCGCTCCTGAAGCGATTCCGCAGGTAGCCATGGCCACTTTTACCTGTACTATACCTTCAGGGTTTTCGCTCTTTTCTCTCAGGGAGATGTTTGATTTAAGCTGGTCTTTCATCTTTTTAAGATCAGCCAGTGATTTTACTTTGTTCATATCGTTATATTTTGTTTGTTAGGAATTTCAGTATTTTCTGTTGCGGTGGACAAATGTATTTCAATTAATGTACATATTTTATGATTTTTATTTGGTTTCATCTTAACTCACTCTATTTAACCGATTATTTAGTGTCTGACAGACACTGACTTTATAGCCGGACTCTATTCCGTTTACACGGAAATTATCGGACTGCCTAAGCCATTGTCCGGAATTATTCGCCTATAATCTAAATACTCCCTTCTTATTACTGTTCATTATAAATATGTTTAATAATTAATGATTTCATTTTGTTTGCCGGGGGATGATGGGGTTTTCACTAAATATTTTAAGGTTTTCTTCCAGCATCTCCTTCATGTATCTTATTACGGCCGGTTCACTTAACGGAACATCTTCAAGTACCTCTTTAATCTCCCTGGTATCAAAAATATATTCGCGTTCCCCCTCAGAATACCTGTAGATAAAGTCCAGCGACGGATTGGCCCCTGCGAGCAAGCTGACAACACCCGGAATGTCGCCGAACGGGGGACGATCTATATGTGAAAGTCCGAAAATTGCAGTCAATCTGGTACCTTCCCCTGGTGCTGAACTTATAAAAAAAGCTCCCCCTGCCTGTTCTGCATTATGCTTTAAAAGCGGAATACCCATACCTACCTTCCTGGTTGTGCGTGTAGTAAACCATGGATCCGTCACCTTCAAAACTTTCTCTTTATCCATTCCCCGGCCATTATCAATAATTGTCAGTATCAGTTTGTCCTCTTCCGGATTTTCTGAAATCTCTATAAATATTTTGTTTGACCCGGCAGATATGGAATTCTGCGCAATATCCAGTATGTGTAATGCTATATCTTTCATGGTTTCAATACAACCCTCCCGTCAGTGTTAGACAAAGCCATTCTTATCTCTCCAAAGCTGACTTCCTTTAACCTGAAAACTGAGTGGACCCTTCCGATGTCTTCCGGATAGTGTGCATCCGAACTCTGTATAAAGGTGTATCTCTCCAGGTAACTGTTGAGACTAAGGAAATCCTCTTTAGTTATGTGGCGCGAAATCTCAAGTGCATCTGCATTAAGGTCAGGTGGCACAAAGCCGAGCTGGCTGATTATTCCGTTTCTCTCCCTGTTTACATGTGCTGGTATAAACAGGCCCCCGATTCGATGTACCTCTGATTCAATCTGGTTTACTGACTGATCTATTGAATATACCAGAAGGTTTTGCTCTTCTTCCAGGATCTGGTCGTTCTCATCAACAACTACCTGATGTCCGAAACGTATCGGATCGTTTGGGAAAGGGATCAGATTCTTGTCAAGATAATCCTGAAACAGGGCAAGCTGATCATCAGTTTCAAAGAATGCAAGGCAATGCGCCTCTTCCCTGCTGGTCACCTCTGCCCCCGTAAGAACAAAAATACCGCACTCCTTTCCAAGCCTGCGCATCAGGGGACCGTGTTTGGTTGAATTATGATCGCTGATTCCGAGGATGTCAATTTTTTTTTTCAGTGCATGGCGGATGATGTTACGGGGACTCATTTCCAGGTCTCCGCAAGGCGACAGAACGGAATGTATATGCAAATCTGCTCTGAAATTATCCATCATTCAACCACTTAATATACCTGCCCGGATTATATGTGCATTTATCATTATCTGCAGGAAATAAAATAAATTACGATCCGGTCAGAATTACTTTTTAATCATTTCATATAATTTCCCCGTAATCTCAAAAGCCTGACCAGAGGTACCCAGAACAGGTATACCCTCCTTGTCACTCTGGGCAGCCATATCGGGGTCAGGTTCCAGTCCCTTGACCAGTATGACACAAGCAAGATCTTTCAGCGATGCAATTGCCATAACATTTTTATGGGTCTGAAGGGTGATCCAGGCCATACCGGTGTCGGCATTACCCATGACATCACTGAGCAGATCAGATACATATCCTCCCTCAACCTCTTTATCAATACCTGATTCTCCTGAATAAACCTTCAGGCCAAGATTATTTACCAGTTCAGATACCTTCATTTCACTAATTGTTTTATTGTTGTCAGACATTTTGATCATTAGTCCCCGGTTCCTGATCCAGCCGTTCAGAAAACAGGTTGTTCATAATACAGGTTGTTCAGCAATTCTTATCCAGCTTGTCACTCCCCCAGACCTCCTTCATTATACTGAAAGACTCTTCGGAGGACAAGATTCCTTTTTTCTCGAATATACGCTGCACGAACACACACTGATTAAGCTTTGCATACCCCTGCACAATATCTTCTGCAAAGGACTGGCAGCTGGGTGAACCACAGGCAGCACAATCGACATCCGGCAGACATTTGCCGATCTCCTCAACCCTCTTCATCTTCCTGAGTGCCTCAGCCATATCTTCATCCAGTTTAAGCATTGAGCGCGGCCTTACCGGTTGAATGGGTATCTGCTTCTTGAGCCGGGTTTTAGCCCTTTCGATCATATTGTTATCCTTCTTATTGCCGGTTACCCCGTCCCCTGCCCTGGCTGCCAGCTTTTTCAGCCGCTCCACTGTAAAGAACCGGTTGGCCGTTGTAAGTACACCACCTGCGCAACTTTCATCACAGGCCCTCAGCTCAAGAAAATCTATATCCTTCATCTCTTCATTTTCAAGCTGCTCAAGAAAATTTATCACGTTGTGTATCTCGTCAACAGCCAGGCTTCTTCCTCCTGTGTGGGTCGACTCTCCGTTTGTCAGGCTCCACATGATAGCCCGGCCTGTCAGATTTCTTGTTTCCGGTATTATACATGAGTTTCCCTTGCGTTGTTTTATCCTTGTAAATACCTTGTTGAAAATAAAATTCATGTTAATAACACCTGTAATAGGTGAATTCTTTTCACCTACCGGACTTTTAACAGCAGCTATTTTTGCTGCACAAGGAGTGATATAGAATATTCCTGTTTCATTGTTGTCATACCCCTGTTCTGCCAGTTGTCTCCTGAAATCTAGTGCAGAAACATCCAGAGGAGGCTTAAGATGTATAAGATTATCTACAAGCGCGGGGAATTTAACCTGTATGAGCCTTACTATTGCGGGACAAAAAGAAGATATGAGCGGTTTCGTCTCTTTTCTGTTTTCAAGGTACTCCTTCATGGTCTCATAAAGCACTTCAACACCCTGTTCAACTTCATATACATGGGTAAATCCGAGCTCCATAAGTTCACTATGAATCTGCCGGGTAGTGATGTTATCAGCAAACTGGCCTGTCATTACTGCAGGAACAAGTGCTACACGCACTTTATACTCAAAAATCCTGTCAAAGTCATCCTGTTCAACAATTATTGCATTGACAGGACATACCCTGTAGCAGAATCCGCAATCGACGCATCGGTTATCGATCAGAACAGCCTTTCCGTTCTTCACACGGATAGCTTCTGTTGGACAGATATTCATACAATGAGTACACCCTATACAGAGCTCCCTGACTATTTTAAGTGCGTGATGAAAATCCGGATCCCTCATAATTACCTCCCTCTGTTGATATATGTAATCATTTCTACTCTCGTTCCTTTACCTATCTCACTGCTGATATCAAGATGATCAACATTTTTTTTTATATTAGACAACCCCATGCCCGCACCAAAACCCATCTCTCTCACTTCGGGTGAAGCGGTTGAATACCCCTCCTCCATTGCTTTTTCTATGTCAGGTATACCGGGCCCGCTATCCTGCAGCACCAGCAGTATCTTCTCTTCATCAATCTCAACATTCATGGTTCCGTTATAAGCATGGGCAACAATGTTCACTTCAGCCTCATAGAGGGCAACAACAACCCGCTTGACAACCTGGTTATCCACATTCAGTTGCCTGAGTTTTTTCTTTACCTCACTGGATGCAAGACCGGCCTTTGAGAAATTTCCTCCCTCTATTGCATATTCGTAATGCATAATAAATTAATATACGGGTTTTAACCCCGATTCAAACAGTAAGCCGCTTGCCCTGAACATGGAGTATTTGCACTCAACTATATCAATTCCGCTTTCGGCGGCAAGCCTGGCCATTTCATCTGTTACCTTTTTATTTCTTACAAATATAATACAGTTTATGTCAGCCATCTCAGCTGTCCTGATTGTTTGCAGGTTAGCAAGTCCGGTTATCAGTACCAGGTTATCGTTCCTAAGTGTAAGAACGTCACTCATCAGATCTGAAGCAAATGCCATATCATAATCCATGCTTCCGTTATTGACGTTTGTAACAACCCTCCC
>SKND01000323.1 GCA_007120695.1 Bacteroidales bacterium
AATATTTCATTTTCCGGTTGTGTTCTTAACTCATCCGGGATAAACTATTTTGACAATATAGTTAACCTGGCCATCCATAATTCCATAATTGGTGGGCGGATTTACTTCAGCGAAGCGAACCTGTTCAGCAACAATATATTCTTTTTTACTTCAGCCAGCTCTTATATATTCAATAGTTCTGACAACAATACCATCAGGAACAGTATTTTTTACCTCAGCAGTGACTGGTACTGGGTTACCAGTTCTACTGGGAATACCTGGCAAAATAATATTATTCCGGCCGATGGCCCAAGGTTCCATAGCACTGATACCGATGTTGGAAATTTCAAGGGAGTGGCATTCAGCCCGGTTTTTGTCAACCAGAGCGGCGGTGCATTCAGCTATGCAGATAACTATAACCTGGATAATACCCTTCTTTATCCAGGTACGGACGGGACTCAGGTTGGTTTGTATGGCGGGGTATTCCCGTACAGGGAGATGGCCGTTACCATGGCTCCCCATATAAAAAGCAGTTCGGTAAGTTCAAAAACAGATGCAGAGGGAAAAATTGAGGTTGAGATAACGGTTGAAGCCCAGAATGAAAACTGATATTTCAGAGAATTTTAAAGGATCTATGGAAACTGGTATACCGGACCAGATAATTTCTGCGGGTCATGAAAATATTATTTCCGGATATAGAATTTCTGATGATCTATGAAATTGATATTGCCGGACCAGATAATTTCTGCGGGTTTATGGAAATTGATAATTCCGGATATAGTATTTCTGATGATCTATGAAATTGATTACAGAAATAAATTTTCTGCAGATATATGAAATCTGAAATTACCGGATACAAAATCTCTGTGGATCGCAGCGCAAAAAAGTATTAACTATTAATTTAAAAAACTAATGATATTTAAAAGGAAAACTTTCATAATGATGACCCTTTTGGCGGGTCTGATGATCTTTACAGCAGATGCCCAGAAAAGGGTTGTTTTGCAGAGCGAGGGAGAGATGACAACTTTCAGCACGGCAAATTCATTTATTGATGCATACAATGCCGCTGTGGATGGTGATACTATTTATCTTCCGGGACTGGAGTATGCGACGCCATCGCAATTCAACAAACGGCTGGTGGTATTCGGGGCAGGACATCATCCCACGTTTACGGAAGCAACCGGAATTACCTCGATGTCCGAACTCAGGCTGGGCAGTGGTGCAGCCGGCAGCCATATTGAAGGGATTCATGTCAAAGGACATGTGATTTTTGCTTCCAATACGAAAATTGATGATGTAACATTAAAAAGGCTGCGCATTACCGGTAGTATAAATATTACCGGTACCGACCCGGATAACAATTCAGACAACATTTCCATTATCGAATGTATCTCAGGGGAGATTAATGGTCAAAACACCAAAAACCTTAAAATTTCCAATTGCTTTCTTAACAAGAGGATAATTAACCTTAGCAACAACGGATGGGTCAGTAACTCTGTGATTATTGAACATTTCGATAATTTCGTAAATGTCCACCAGTCAAACATTGAAAACAATATAATAATTACCAACTCAACCACTGCGAGTAACCAGGGTGTAGCAAGCTCAACCGGAAACCTTTTTTCCAACAATATTTTCAGTAAAAATCCCACAGGCCTTGCAAATAACACCTGGGAAAACAACCATGTCAATATAAGTCCTCTGGATCTTTTTGAAAATTACCTGAACCCCTTTAGCTATGATGCCGACTACAACCTGAAAACCCCGGCGGCATACACCGGGACCGGGACTACCGGCCAGATCGGACTTTTCGGGGGACTGAATCCGTATAAGCCCAATGCACTCCCGGTTGTGCCTCATGTCATTGAACATACCATTGCAACATCGGTAAACGAGCAGGGTGAGATAGAGGTTAGTGTCTCGGTTGAGGCTCAGGATAGATAAGATTATAAAGTATGGACAAACGGGCCAATATGGAATTTATCAAGGTTTCGGCGGCTACCCCTAAGGGGCGCGGCTATTAATTTATAAACATTCTGATATGAAGATACTTTTTACAATAATTTTTTACCTGATCCCACTCACTGCCCTGACCCAGAATGCTATTGAGAGCTACCAGTACTGGTTCAACAGTGATAACGAAAATATGATATCGGGTTTAACCGGGCAGGACCCCGGTGTTCCTGTATACTCTTTCAGCACCTCAATCGGCAGTGACGGTCTGCCTGACGGACTGCATGTTCTGAATATGCGTTTCCGCGACAACGAGGCAAGATGGAGCCCTGTTCTTAGCCGCTTTTTTTACAAGATGCCTCCGGCAGCTGCAACCGATGTAACGATTGACCGGGTAAGTTACTGGTTTAATAACGATATGGCCGGAGCAACTGAAGAGGCTGTATCCGGTGGCGGCTCATTTTTGTTCAATCCTGCAATCGCAGCTGACGGTCTGCCTGAAGGGCTGCATGTTCTGAATATGCGTTTCCGCGACAGCGGGAAAAAATGGAGCCCTGTTCTGAGCCGCTTTTTTTACAAGATGCCTGTAGCAGCTGCAACCGATGTAACGATTGACCGGGTAAGCTACTGGTTTAACAATAATATTGCCGGAGGAACTGAAGAGGCTGTATCCGGCAGCGGTTCATTTATGTTCAATCCTGCAATCACAGCTGACGGGCTGCCTGAAGGGCTGCATGTTCTGAACCTTCGTTTCCGCGACAGCGGGAAAAAATGGAGCCCTGTTCTGAGTCGGTTTTTTTATAAAATGCCTGCGGCTGCAGGTAGCGAGGCCAGCGTTGACACCTACAGCTACTGGTTTAATGATGATATTGTAAATGCTGTTGAACAGACGGTTCCGCAATCAGGGTCAATAGTGATAAATGAAAAATTTGATGCTGCAACACTGCCTGACGGCCTGCATGTTTTCAATATCCGCTTCAAAGATACTGATGGCAAATGGTCGGGTACCCTCAGCCGCTTCTTTTACAAGATGCCGGTGCAGGAGCCGCTTGAGGAGAATCTTATCAGAGCTTACAGGTATTGGTTCAATGAAGATGACAGCAGGATAATCAATATTGACCTTGATGTGCCGGTAAATCCCCTGCACCTTCTGGCAGATATTGAAACTCCTTATCTTGCACCGGGCGTGCACAACGTTCATATCCAGTTCCTTGATCTGAAGGGCAAGTGGAGCCCTGCGTTAACCTCAGAGTTTGAAACCGAGGAGTGTGCCCCGCCAAGGTATATTAACGATCCTGTAGGTCTAGAGGAGGTGTGCCCTGGATCGGTTGAGGAATATACAGTGCAGGCTGCCCTTAATATTGAGGAGATTGAGTGGTCACTCACCCCGGCTGAGGCAGGAACCCTCAACCCTGACGGGCCATCTATAACCGTTCACTGGAGTGAAGGTTTTGCAGGTGATGCAGAACTTGCGGTATATGGCAGTAATCCCTGCGGGGAGACCGAAACAAGATCGCTCACGGTGACGGTGTTATCTCATCCCCATGTTGAGGCTATGGAAGACACTTCGGTTTGCCAGGGCGAATCGGTTTTACTGGAAGTGTTGAGTTCTTATGGAAACGTTGAATGGAACGTTGCAGACCTGACAGTTTCACCACTGGAGGAGACGACCTACACCGTGACTGCTTCAAATTTATGCGGCGCGGCGGAGGATCAGGTTATAATAAGTATTGATACGCCTCCCTGGCTTACCGTGATGGATGATGTTACCATATGTGAAGGTGAGCAGGTTGAGCTTACTGCGACATCTGACGGCGCGGTAACCTGGAGCGGAGGGGAAGAGATAGTTGCCCCCACGTTAACGACAGTTTACACAGCAACTGCATCCAATAACTGCGGCACTGTTGATGATGATGTTCATGTAGTTGTCAAGCCATTGCCCTCACTCGATGTGATGCCGGGTCCGGAGATTTGCGAGGGAGAAGAGCTGTTGCTTGAAGCTGAATCAGACGGTGTGATAACATGGAGCAGTGGAAGTGACCTTGTAGCTCCTTCAGAGTCTGCTATTTATATCGCTTTCGCGGAAAAGGACGGGTGCGAAGTACAGGAGGAGGTATATGTTACAGTGCACCCTGTACCCGAAACGCCCGAGCTTGAACAAGTTGAGGAAACCCTGGTGTCAAGTTCAGGGAGTGGTAACATCTGGTTTTTTAATGCTGAGGAGCTGGAAGGGGTAAGCGGACAGCAGTATTCTCCTGAGGCTACCGGGGACTATCTTGTGCGTGTAATATCAACAGAGGGGTGCATTTCTGATGCCTCCAATGTTATTTCATTTATAGCAAGTAATTTAATAAAGATCGGAATGAGTGAGATCACCGTTTTCCCAAACCCTGTCGAAGACCAGCTGTTTATCAGTCCCGGATTGCCACCTGGAGAACCCTTAAGGATAGAGCTCCTGACACTTGGAGGTCGCGTGCTGATGATACGCAATATTACCGGCGAGTCTTATATTAATGTTGCAGGCCTTTCACCTTCGGTTTATATATTGAAGATCACCCAGGGTGAAGAGTCCAGAGTCATGAGGATAATCAAGAACTGATAACTCAGCATCACTGTCAATGTTGTAATAATTACTGCCGGTATAAACAATAATGCCGGCAGTAGTTATTTCAGGTATTGCCATTGCATATATAACTATTAAATGACTGCCACCCGATAATTACCACTTCTCTTTTGCCAGGTCAGGCCAGATATATTCTTTATATATCTTTTTAATTTTCTCCATTTTATCTTCCGGCAAACCGGGAAGTTCAGAAGCACGGAGGTTAGAAAGTGCCTGGGCTGGCCGGGATGCCCCCGGAATGACACAGCTTACTTCAGAAAACATTAAAATCCATTTAAGGGCTATCGCTGCCAGGTTGGTTTGTTCAGGAAAAAGCTTTTTTATTTCCTCCACAGCATCCAGACCCTTCATATAATCTACTCCTGAAAATGTTTCTCCTTTATCAAATGCCTCTCCGTTCCGGTTAAATGCACGGTGATCGTCTTCGTTAAATTTAGTTGAAGGTGATAATTTCCCGGTAAGCAATCCACTGGCCAGTGGCACACGTGCTATTATCCCAATATTTCTTTTTGCGGCTTCGGGAAAAAATTTTTCAGCAGGACGCTGTCTGAACATGTTGAAAATAATCTGAACCGTTGTTACATTGTCATATTCAATTGCTTTCAGGGCCTCGTCAACCTTCTCAACACTAACCCCCAGATTTAAAATTTTCCCTTCCTTTTTCAGGGTGTCAAAAAGTTCAAAAATTTCGGGACGATAATATGTTTCGGTCGGGGGACAATGCAATTGAATAAGGTCTATGGTTTCCAGTCCCATGTTATTTAAACTGTCCTCAACAAATTTACGCAAAACCTGAGGCTGATAGGACTCATCGGTGTGCGGGGAAAGCTTTCGTCCGCATTTGGTAGCTACATATATCCGTTCTTTGCGGGAACGAACGAGCCGGCCAACTGCTTTCTCACTTTCACCGCTGCCATATACATCGGCAGTATCAAAGAAGTTAATTCCATTATCTACTGCTGTATTTAATATAGTATCGGCATTCTCATGGCTGAAAGCATCGCCCCATTTTCCGCCAACCTGCCATGTTCCCAATCCTGTTTCAGATATTTCAAATCCTGTTTTTCCAAGTATTCGTTTTTTCATCAGAATAAAGTATAGTTATCAATTTATTAAAGATTCACATAATGGTTAATATGCTTTTCAATTCATGGATTCCTCATGTTTATTCCCTGCTTAATATTATAAAAATACAATTTCTCATATAAATATCTGAAGTTTCCTTGTTGATAAGTTGTTGATAATGAGTTGCATAAAAACATAAAAAAAGTTGCATGCCTTAGCTTAAATAGCTATATTTGAATTAGTTACCAAACAAATACGGCATGCAACAGACTAAAATTACAAAAACAATAGGAGAATTTCAAAAATTTCTC
>SKND01000102.1 GCA_007120695.1 Bacteroidales bacterium
ACTGAAAAGCTTCATACATATATGTTGAAATTTACTTGAACTTTCTAAAACCTATCACCATTATTTTGATCTTAAAAATTCAATCTGTCGCAACAAATTGGCTCCGGGCTTTATCCATGATTCCAGCGTGAAGTTCGGGATGGCAGCATCCATCAACAGGAAAATGTTAAGGCAACTGACACTGCCCGGAGGAAACCCTGGCATGGATTAAAACACGTTTCATCTTTTAATAATGAAAATAAAAGACATTCACTTTCACCGAGATTTAATCTGTGGGTGTCATAAACTAATGAACATTGTAAAAGCAATATTTAAATGCAAATCAAATATAGTCAGTTAGAACCATCAAGCTGCGGATAAAACATTTGTTTTTTCCGCAGCTGTTCCCAAAAAGGCGGCAAGTTTCGGGTTAAGAGCAGCGGCCAGAGTGGAAGTAAACGCCAACGCAGAAATCTTGCCTTATCGCATATAAGGGATACATTGGCCATTGTGATGGCCTTTTGCTCTTTGGCACAGCAGGAACGAGGATGCAATGTACAAAACAGGCGTGGCTTTACATGTTTATTTTCCAATATCCACCTTTGTCTGGACCAACCCTGGTAATGATGTCTTTTTCTTTCAGATTTGCCAATTGTTTTTCTACCGCTCTTGCTGTAATTCCTAATATTTCAGCCATTTCAGAAGCAGAGACGTAATGGTCTGCAAAGATCAGCTCAACTATTCTCTCCGAACTTCCTCCGAACTTTTCTCCGAACTTCCTCCGAACTTTTCTCCGAACTTCCTCCGAACTTTTCTCCGAACCTCATCCCAATCGGAAGCGGAAACAGCTTTTCTACCATCTTTTGCTTTTAACGGTATTATCGTCCTGAAAATATCATCCTCAATAAATTCTGGTGTGGTTCCAGGCGCATAAATGCCACAATATTTAAAGGTATTCCGAACGCCTGAACCGAGTTCGTCCACACGGCCGATTTCCTTGAAGAACTTGGCAATTACCGGATTCTTTGGATAAGGTGAAAAGTTAGCCGGTCGTAGCTTTCAATAAGATTGGTGCGGATGTCGTCCCGGTCGTCATAGCGATCAAGGTTCTCCACCCGGAGTATTGCGTCTGTTTTATGGTGGGGCAGTACGCTTTGGATGACTTCATCATTACCAAGCATCAATACAGCAGCCAGCGTATAGCCGTCTTTTCCGGTTTGATGGTCGTGTTTGTAAAGCCCGGCTGAACGTAGCAACTTTTCATCCCTCATATCCTGCCAGGGATGGCCGGCTCGTTGGTTTTTGGCCAGGGTACGTATACGGCTGAATAATTCCGGTTTGAAATCTGAAAGTTTCAGGTAGGGATAAATTCGGTTTTCAGAATATATAGTTTGTTTTCGCAGGTAGAGCTGGGTAACCTGTTCATTTTGCAGGGTAATGTCAAAATCTCCATCCTCATTCCGGTCAAAGATCTTCCCGTTGGTGCTATGAACCTGGGAGCTTTCCGGTACATAGACATAAATAACTTTCTTGCCCTTCGTAATTGATTACCTGCGTTGACAGGTAAAACGGCGGACTGAGCTTTTGCGGATTGTTGGCATTGTTTACAATATTATTGGTAATCCCCTGGACGCAATCTTCCATAACACCATCCACTGTACGGTCATTTTTCACGCCTAGCAGCAAATGACCGCCCTTGCGGTTGAGAAAGGCACAAATGGATTCAAAGGTGTCTTTGTTGAGTTCAAACCGGGAGGTTTTGAACTCAACTTCAATGCCCTCGCCTTTTTGCAGTATATCTTTGATTTTTTCAGGAGTCATTTGCTTTCCAATTCAATTCTTATTCGGTTTTGCATCCAGTTTGGAGGTAAACTGATATTTCGTTTTTCTGACTGTCAATAAATGGGTCATCTGTATCATCTGCAATAACAACTATATTCCTATTGGAAATAAATGAATACAACTTACTGGTATTACAACAGATATAAGCAAAGGTAAACTAAAGATTAATTTAAATATCTCATTCCTTGTTTTAAGGTTCTTATACTCCACATAACTGAATAAAAAAGGTATCTAATCGGGAATATAGGAAAAGGACCAGATGAATTTGAAAGTGTCACTGATGCAAATATTAATCCTAATACAAAAGAAGTTTATATACTTACCATAAGAGAAAATAAGTTTTACGTTTATTCTGAAAATAACGAGTTTGTTAAAGCATCTTCTAGTCCCCCAGGATCATCTGAATTTATATTTACTGAAGAAGGTATTTTATGTTATTCAGTTAACTCAGGAGGTAATGTTACTGTAAGTTACATTTTAATCAATAATACTGGTGAAATAATTAAAAGTTTTCCAAATCAATACCCTTACGAGCGTTCCGGTTCCATGAATGTTCTTAAGGAAAACATATTTTATGAATTTAACAACAGGTTGTTTAAGAAAGAGGTATATTCTGACACAGCTTACCTTTTTGAGGATCAGAATTTTATACCGCACATGGTTATTGAACAAAGTGAAAATCTTTTAACTCCGGGAGCTAAATCAAAACAAAGCTTTGAGGAAATTCACGTTAACTTCTACATCCAAAGACGTTTATTTGAAGTTGGAGATTTTGTTTTTTATAAATTCTTAAATGGGCATACTCCAGATAAAAGAATTATTATTAATGCATTCAAAAACTCCAACCCAAAATACCCTGAGAAGAAAAAAGAACTTGAAGCGCTGGCAGCGAGCCTTAATGAAAACGACAACCCGGTGCTAATGCTGGCAAAACTTAAGAAATAATTTTCATGTGAACTAAACCTTTTTCAGTTTCCATTTGCCGCGACGGAAAAGGATTATTCCTGCCAGTGCTATTGACGATTCTGCAATAACTATGGCATAATATACTCCTGTCTCT
This sequence comes from Bacteroidales bacterium, assembly GCA_007120695.1. Lineage (GTDB taxonomy): Bacteria > Bacteroidota > Bacteroidia > Bacteroidales > PUMT01 > PXAP01. The sequence goes on from SKND01000102.1 coordinate 2,882, forward strand.
CCAAGTCCGATGCCTATTGCGAGAATCCAGGCCAGCGGGATCTCAATCAACCAGAAGAATATGAAATTCAGCCAGGTGGGGGTCTGGGTATCTCCCGCACCGTTGAAGGCCTGGATCATAACCATGCCAAAGGCATAGAACACAAAACCTATGCTTATCATACGTAAACAGAGGGCACCTGCCTCCACAACCACCGGGTCGCTGATGAACAGCCTTATAAAAAAGGCCGGCCAGGTCATGAAAACAGCCCCGGCAATACCCAAAAACGCCATGTTGATATATGCCGTCATCCATACAGATCGCACCGCCCTTTCGGGCTGACCAGCACCCAGGTTTTGCCCCACTAGAGTGGCAGCGGCATTGCTCATGCCCCATGAGGGAAGTAGGCTGAATATCATTATCCTCAACGCTATGGTGTAACCGGCAAGCACCTCACTTCCGAATACGGAGATGATCCGCACCATCAGGATCCAGCTTGAAGTGGCAATCAGAAGCTGGCCAATTCCACCTGCTGACAGTTTTATCAGTTTTCGCATAATACCGAAATCAGGCCTGAAATGCGCAACAGACAATTTCACCCTGCTACCCCTGCCGGTAAGGATCCATATCTGGTACATCACCGCCAGTCCCCTACCAATAGTAGTAGCTATGGCTGCACCCTTTATGCCAAAAGCAGGAATAACCCCGAACCCGAATATGAACATCGGGTCAAGGATGATATTCGCGATGTTGGCAAACCACAACACCCTCATTGAAAGGGCTGCATCGCCTGAGCTTCTGAAGATGGCGTTTATTATAAACAGCAGCATAACGATAACGTTACCCGACAACATTATAGCCGGATACATGTAATTACTATCTGCCACCTCTTGCGTAGCTCCCATAAGTACGAGCAGGTCTTTTGCGTAAAATAATCCCGGTATCGCAATCAGCAGAGAGGCAAAAACGGCAAGCAGGATACCCTGGCCGGCAGCCAGTGATGCTCCGTTATGATCCTTCTCCCCTGTCCTCCTTGCCACCAATGCGGCAGTAGCCATGCCCAGTCCCATTCCAATGGCATATACTACCGTCATTATCGATTCTGTTATGCCCACTACGGCAACGGCATCGGCGCCCAGCCTTGAAACAAAGAAAATATCCACTACGGCAAACACCGACTCCATCACCATCTCCAGCACCATCGGAATCGACAGCAGCAACACGGCCCTGCCGATGGCACCCTTGGTGAAATCCATATCGGTGCCGGCAACAGATTCCTTTATATCCTGCCATAAACCCCGAAAAGAACCTTTTTCCCTTTCGAGGCCAACAACTATCGGAACAGGGTTTCTATCATCTTCCTTTTTATGTGCCATTTTTTTTTGTATGTCATGCCAACACAGTTGCCGAACCGGCAGGATGGCTATTTGAAATATTAACTGTAACGGACCCTGACCGGCTGCATTTAACGAGAAAACCCGGTCAGGGGGACCGGGTTTTCAATATTGTTGTTTTCTGATCAGATCATTGATAAAACGACATACCTTTCCCCCGGTTTCGCAATAAACTCACCGCATCTATGAAGATGGGAAGTTCTGCGAGAAAAAATTCTCCAAATTTTTTAAATCACAAATGCCTTTCGGGCAAAACCCTGTCAGGAAATGACCGCGATTAAAAGACGAAGGATTTTGAATTACCCTGGATTTATCATCCTTTGTCCTGTCCGTAATATGCCCCTTCGCCATGCTTACGCAGGTAGTGCCTGTCAAGAAGGTGCTGTTTTACTGGTTTTCTGTTCCCAAGAATCTCTGTCCTGAAGGCCATTTTGGCAACCTCTTCAAGAACAATGGCGTTATGAAGCGCCTGTGCCGCATCATCGCCCCAGGTGAACGGTGCGTGGGCGTGGACAAGCACGCCGGGCATCTGCCCGGGTGACATGCCGGCAAACCTTTCGACAATAACGTTACCGGTATTGAGCTCATAATCCTTCGAAGTCTCCCCAGGTGTCATCGGACGGGTACAGGGCACCTCGCCATAGAAATAATCGGCATGAGTGGTTCCGTACACGGGTATGCCACGCCCGGCCTGCGCCCAGCTTGTAGCCCATTCGGCATGGGTATGCACCACCCCGCCGATATCATGAAAATTGCGGTAGAGCACCAGGTGGGTAAGGGTATCGGATGATGGTTTCCATTTTCCTTCAACAACCTTTCCGTCAAGGTCTACCACCACCATATCATCGGGTTGCATCTTATCATACGCTACCCCGCCGGGCTTTATCACCATCAGTCCCCGATCCCTGTCAAACCCGCTGGCATTGCCCCATGTCATGATCACCAGCCCCTGGCTTTTCAGGGCCATATTAACATCAAAAACGGCTTTCTTCAGCTCCTCCAACATAATTGTTACAATTTGGTATAATTATTTGCCTTTTTGAACCTACAATATTAACCGCCAAAGCGGTCAGCCATAAGAATTACCCGCCAACTTGCCCTGGGTTGCAGGGAGTATCCCTATCAGTAATCAACAGACTGAAAGTCAGAACCAGCAAAAAGCAGGCAGCCTGGAGCGGGCAGCCATCAGAATTACCCGCCTGCCGGCCGTCAACCCTTCATTTTATAGTACAGCTCGTTCCACCTGAGCTCATTTCTGAACTCCCTGATGGTGGTATTAGTATCGATCAGCAGGTATTCAATGCCCATCATCCTTGAAAAGTGCTCAATATGTTCAGGTTTGAGCGACATGCTGAATCCGGTATGGTGTGCACCGCCGGCCAGTATCCATGCTGAGGCTGAGATTTTCAGGTCCGGATCGGGTGCCCACAGAGCCCGTGCTACCGGCAGCTTTGGCAGGTCAGGCGACTCGACACTGGCTACGGTGTTGACCAGCATCCTGAACCGGCTGCCCATATCAAGCAGCGTGGCGTTCAGTGCGCGACCCGTCGCAACCGGGAATACCAGCCTGGGCGGATCATCCTTACCTCCTATAGAGAGTGGATGGAGCTCAAGCCGTGGTTTGGCCGATGCTAT
>SKND01000253.1 GCA_007120695.1 Bacteroidales bacterium
ATCGACGAAGTCAATGTCACATCTGATTTATTTTGATAAAAGTGACTAATAGTGCATGTGAAATCGACGAAGTCAAATCCTCATGGTATGTACATGACCTTTTGCGAACTTAAGTTGATGAGGATTTCTCCTTAATATCAAAATAAGCAATTACACGGAAGCATGGTTATCCTTCCGCTAAATTTGAAAGATCAGGGAGGGTAAATCATCAATCGATATCAAGGGTAAACTGCATGAAACCAAGTCCCCCATCCAGTCCGGCGCCCTCTACTGTAAACCGCAACCTGTCAGCGCCCTGCTTCAGAGGCAACCGGACATTCATAATGCCATCGGGACCGGAAACCAGTTCGGGTTCCCAGTAGATAGTCCTTTCGGCATCAGGATCATATGCTGACCATTGAGTTAAGATAACGTCGGAATAAAACTCTCCCGGTTCATGGTAACCCAGCATTGACAGCTCAAGCACATCTTCAAAACCACGGTATGAGGGTTTCCTTGTATATGCGAGGATAACACCGGTTCCCCCTCTGATTCCGAAAATGGCGGCACTGGTACCCCTGAAGATCTCTATTCTTTCAACTTCGCGCGGATACAGGTTCAGAAATGCCTGACGATCAACGAAAATACCATCTATCATAAACCTTGCTTCAGTAGGACCAAATAAACTTGACGGTCCTCTTATGGTGACCCTGCCCCCTTCAAAATTTAACCCTACTGCCCTGTTCCTTAAAATATCATAGAGGTTTCTCTCCGTAGAAGTTTCATAATCTATAAAGATGGTCTGATCAGGAACTCCGTAAAGCTGTGGAGCTGCATCCCTTTCCGGTGCTGATGAATAGGGTGAATCGGATACTCCCCTGACGCGACTCCAGTCCTCACCCCTGCCGGTAACCTGTTGCTTTTTTGTGAAAATACCAGGCTCATAGTTATACCCGGTACCCCCGCTGACATTCAGTTCAAAAACAGGAGGATAATTGGCAGGAAGCCGCCTGCTCGACAACTCCATATTTATCACCCCCCGATAGAAAAGATCAGAAAATGCAAAGGCCCCGTTTCTCGAGGTGTTTGTTTTAAACAGATCACCATCGTCGTTTGTAATCTTAAGCTGGACCGGGTAGTTATTAAGTGATTCGTTTTTAGCCGGATCAATAAGCCTGCCCGCCACAGTCAGTCCGGGTTGACCAGAATGGCTCATGTCCGGTATTTCGCCAGCCAAAACATCATCCCATTCAAACCTCCTCCATCCATATGTCAGCAACAGGTGATCTGCCAACTGCGGATTCTCATCGAGGGCCTCAATATACAGAGACGGATTGCCAATCATCCCCTTCAGCTCTGAATCAAGCAGTATATAAGACAGGATATCCATTTTATGGACATCCTCATCAGGCTCGCCGGTGACTGCCGAAAGAGAAAATATCCCCTCCACGGGGTTCCCCTGCTGATCGGCAACATCAAAGCTCAGTTCATAATATTCCGGACCAGCCTTACCCCGGTTTGATATGCGGGGCGTAATCGATAATTCATCGCCGGTACCGGTAAATACAAGTCTTTCAGCAACTGGTTTATAATCCCTGGTAAACAGGGTAAAATGGGTTATCCCCGACGGAAATTTATCATTGTTCAATACCACCTCCTTAGTGTTATCCTGAAGCAGGTATACCTCGGCATAATAAGGAATTCCACCGGAATGGGCGACAATGATTATTTCTTCTTCTCCTGAGTTATTAACGTTTCCCGGCCTGGCCTCAACATTTACCCGTATCACATCCTCCCCGGAATCTATATGCATTGCATAACCGGTATTCATTACTTCCGGGAAGTCATAGCTACTTTCCCTACCATCACCAACCATAATCCTTGCCGTGTAAATCTCCCCGGGTAACGGGTCAATATAGAAAACTCCTATACCTTCCAATTCAGTACTGAATGAAGCAACAATCTCCCCGCTGCTGTTAAGAATCTCCCCCCCGGCATGCTGTCCCTTACCCAGTTGGTCAACCACCTTAAATGCAACACGGTTTTTAACTCCTGCAAGAAGATTTCCTCCTTCAGGGAAAAAGGCAACCTCATAATTGCGCTCCAGCCTGCCAATTTTTCTGTTAAAAAGCCTGTTCCGGAAAACATCCATCCTGGGAATCATATTTTCATATCTGGGATTTCGTATATACAAATACCTCTTAAAATAGTACTCTTCACCTGAATTTCGCATCCAGTTGGTGTATGCCCTAAGCACATAATTACCATCAGGAAGATTTGTGTCGAGCTTCATATCCCCCAGTGCATAACCCCCATCTGCAAGCATCACCTTCATTGCCATTGCCTTCCCGTCAGAATTGATCAGTTCGGCATAGAGATTTGTTTCCGACAGTTCAGGTGTATTAGTAAGACCATCAAAAACATAGGCTTTAAACCAGATGGTTTGACCCGCCTGGTAGGAAGTTTTGTCGAGATGCAGATATACTTTCTGCGGTTGCACAGAAGAGGAATACAGCTCAAGTTTGTTGATAATCTCCTGTTCAGGCCGGTCGCCCGAAACTACATATGCCGGGATCAGGAACAGGAAGGATAATACGGCTAATATCGTGTTCATTTTTGCTCTCATACCAGTCTGGTTTTATCAGGATGTTAAATTATTTCTGATCTATATAGTGAGCCTTAATGATTATGATATCTCTATACTATTAAACAGAAAATTACATTTAAATGTTTTACAAACAATCCAAAAAATCAATTTAAATCATGCCGTTTTTGGATTTGTCCGATTTGCCCGGTATATTTATAACACATATTGTATATTAATTGTATACTGCAAAATAATAACCAACTAAACTTTTAAAAAAATGAAACTCCCGGCGTTTTCAAAATCAGCTCTTCTCGTTTGCCTGATGATGGTGATCACTGCATCCCAGCATATGACGGGACAGCCAGGTTCATCTCTACACACTACCGGCCTCAAAACCGGTTATTACACAAATCCTGTCGGCATCGACGGGCTTGCCCCCCGGTTCTCATGGAAGATATCCGGCGGGCAGCCTGGTACCCACCAGACAGCCTGGCAGATCCAGGCCGCAAAAGACAGTGAAGCCCTGCATTCCGGCAGCCTGGTATGGGACAGTGAGAAGGTCTCATCAAACAAATCACTGCATAACCCATGGAACGGACCGGTACTGGAATCAAAACAGAGATATTACTGGAGAGTGAGGGTATGGGACAACCGCGGGAATGTTTCGCCATGGAGTGATGTTGCTTTCTGGGAAACGGGGCTTCTTGATCCCTCCGAATGGGAAGCTTCATGGATAGAGCCGGACCTGGATGAAGATCCCCTGGTCTCACAACCGGCTCCCATGGTGCGGTCTGAATTCGACGCCCGCAGGAATATTGCTTCGGCAAGGGCTTATGTCACCTCTCACGGACTCTATGAAATGCATATCAACGGGCGGCGTGTGGGACAGGAGCTGTTCACCCCCGGCTGGACAAGCTTTCACAATAGGCTACAGTACCAGACTTATGATATAACCCGTTACCTTCAGTCAGGGAAAAATGCAGTTGGCGTATATTTGGGCGATGGCTGGTACAGGGGATTCATAGGCTGGGGGGACCAGCGCAACTATTATGGAGAGAACCTCGCCCTGCTGGCCCAGATAGAGATCACCTACCAGGATGGCAGCAAACAGGTTATCGGAACAGGTGAAAACTGGAAATCATCAACAGGTCCGATAAGATGGTCTGACATATACAACGGCGAATATTATGATGCAAGGCTGGAGAAGGATGGCTGGACCATTGCCGGGTATGATGACGGCTACTGGTCGGGTGTCAGGATTGCTGACCATGGGAAAGAAAAACTTATCGCACAACAGGCACCTCCGGTATACAAAATTCAGGAACTTAAGCCAGTTGAAATATTTACCACCCCTGAGGGAGACAGGGTAATTGATATGGGTCAGAATATGATTGGCTGGATCCGGCTTGAAGTTCAGGGACCTGCAGGAACAACAGTAACATTGAGGCATGCAGAGGTACTGGACAGGGACGGTAATTTTTATACCGACAACCTCAGGTCGGCCGACCAGACAAACACATATATACTCAAAGGCGGTGCCGTTGAGGTGTGGGAGCCCCGGTTCACCTTCCAGGGCTTCAGGTATCTTGCCGTTGACGGATACCCTGGAGATCTTACAGCCGATAAGCTGACAGGGGTTGTTATCCATTCTGATATGGAGCCAACCGGACATTTCCAGAGCTCTAAGCCACTGGTAAATCAGCTTCAGCACAATATTATCTGGGGACAAAAAGGAAATTTTCTGGATGTCCCGACCGACTGTCCCCAAAGGGATGAGCGGATGGGATGGACCGGCGATATCCAGGTTTTTGCATCAACCGCGAATATCAACATGAATACGGGAGGATTCCTGACCAAATGGCTTGGCGACCTTTCTGCCGATCAGAACGAAGCAGGCAGTGTACCCCATGTAGTGCCCAATGTGCTGGGACCCGGAGCAAACGGTTCGGCCGGCTGGGGCGATGCGGCGCTGATAGTTCCCTGGTCTATGTACTGGTACTTTGGAGATGAAGGCATACTGGAAAAGCAGTACGAAAGCATGAAGGCCTGGGTTGAATTCATACGGGAGCGTGCGGCCACAAATGAAACGCCCTATCTGTGGGATGTTGATTTTTCTTTTGGCGACTGGCTATCTTACAGCACTTCGAGTGATGCCCATTACCCCGGAGCATACACCGACTACCGGATGATCGCCACCATGTTTTTTGCACACTCAGCAGACCTTCTCCGCAAATCGGCAGAGGTACTTGGCAAAACAGATGATATTGAAGAGTACGGAGCTCTCTTTGAAAATATAAAGGAGGCATTTCTTCATGAATATGTTACTCCCGGAGGCAGGGTAATGTCAGACTCACAAACATCTTATCTGCTGGCCCTTGCTTTCAACCTTCTTCCCGAAGAAAAAAAGCCTGTAGGTGTCAACAGGCTAGTATCAGACGTAGAAACCCGGGGACATCTTACTACCGGGTTCCTGGGTACTCCGTTTCTGAATCCGGTATTAAGCAGATACGGCCACAACCAGACAGCCTATAACCTGCTGCTGCGGGAGAGCTATCCTTCATGGCTCTATCCGGTTACAATGGGAGCTACCACAATCTGGGAACGATGGGATGGTATCAAACCGGATGGAACATTCCAGAGTGAAGGAATGAACTCCTTCAACCACTATGCCTACGGAGCGATAGGAGAATGGCTGTATGAAGAGGTGGCAGGCATCCGCCCGTCTGCTCCCGGATACAAATCCATACAAGTGAGTCCCCGACCGGGAGGAGGCCTCGACCATGCCAGGGCAATCATCAATTCAATGTACGGAAAAATTGAATCTGCCTGGGAGATTGAAGGTGAACACTTCACCCTGTTTGTTGAAATACCTGCCAACACATCAGCATTGATAATCCTCCCTGAAGCCATACTGGAAAATGTAAAGGTCAATGGTGCAACACCTTCCCGTGGCACAGAAATTATGGGTATTACCCAGAAGGGAACAGATGTGCTGGTTCAGACCGGATCAGGAAAATACACATTCAACTACACCTCGGAGGAGCTTGCCGCCATTGCCGAAATTGAAGATCAGGGTCCTGTTCCGATATTCAGAAGCGACAACACTATTGGCGAGCTTATTGCTGTAAAGCAATCACGGGACATCCTTTACAAACACTTGCCGGAGCTGACAAACTCTCCCTGGCTTAGCCAGGTAATGGGCTTCACACTCAGGCAGGCAATGTACACCTTGCCGGCAGAATTCAAGGTTTCAGATGCTGTGATTAACAGTATCCAGCGGGAGCTTGACACGGCAGGCAGGTTATAATTCATGGTCTCCG
>SKND01000257.1 GCA_007120695.1 Bacteroidales bacterium
AGGAATAAACAAAGAAGATGCCAGCGTTCACAAGGCTGTAAGGAAAGCCCTGCCGCAAATCGGGAAACTGATTGAAAATATCCTGGAAAGGATGAAAAACGGAGGCAGGGTTTTTTATATCGGAGCGGGTACGAGCGGGAGGCTGGGAGTTCTTGATGCTTCAGAGCTGCCTCCCACCTTCGGAGTGCCTGACAATATGGTCATCGGACTTATTGCCGGTGGTGACACAGCACTCAGAAAAGCGGTGGAGAAGGCTGAAGATGACACCGAAAGAGCATGGAGAGAGTTACAACCGTTCAGCCCAAACAAAAAAGATACTGTAATAGGAATAGCTGCATCAGGAACCACTCCATATGTCATCGGAGGAATTCAGCGTGCCAGGAGTGAGGGACTGCTCACCGGCTGCATTACCTGCAATCCCGGATCACCTGTATCACAAGCGTCTGAAATCGCTGTTGAAGCTGTGGCGGGACCCGAATTCCTGACGGGAAGCACCAGGATGAAAGCAGGTACAGCACAAAAGATGATACTCAACATGTTAACAACCACCCTGATGATAAAACTTGGGAAGGTGAAGGGCAATAAGATGGTAAATATGCAGCTTACCAATAACAAGCTGGTAAAAAGGGGAACGAGAATGATAATGGAGGAACTCTCCCTGGATGCTGACCAGGCAAGGGATTTGCTACTGAAACATGGTTCGGTAAAAGTTGCAATTGAGAGCTGGAAAAGTGAAAACAGTTGAAAATCTGAGCAATAACCAGGCAGCCCGGAATAAAGACTATGATCATACAAATCCCGCACACAACAGAAATATATTGGAATTACTGAAGATCAATCTTCTATCGTTGAAATATTTCCCGGATCCTCTCCCATTGCCTGAGCCTTAAGAACTCGTCTCATGATCTTGCCACTGCGGGTTTTCGGAAGTTTATCAACAAATTCAATTTTTTCGGGCTTGGCAATCGGACCAACTTCATGCCCTATATGCTTTACAAGTTCCCCTGTAAGACTCTCGCTTCCCTGCTGTCCATCCCTGAGTATCACGAATGCATGTATTACATTTCCTTTTATATCGTGGGGTACACCAATAGCTGCAGCCTCTGCAACGGCAGGGTGACTGACCAGTGCACTTTCTATATCGGCCGATCCAAGACGGTAGCCCGAAACCTTTATAACATCATCTACCCTGCCTATTACCCATATATACCCGTCGTCGTCAATCCTTGCGCTGTCGCCGGTAAAATAATAACCGGGAAACCTCTCCCAGTATTGCTGCCTGAATTTTTCAGGATCATTGAAAAGAGTCCTCACCATAGAAGGCCAGGGAGTCTTTATCACCAGGTAGCCTTCGGTATTTCTTCCGGCAGGCTTACCTGATTCATCAAGCACATCCATTTCTATACCGGGAAATGGTAATCCTCCGCTCCCCGGTTTCAAAGGATCAGTGGGAAATGGTGCAATCATATGCATACCAGTTTCAGTCTGCCACCAGGTATCAATCACCGGACATTTGCCGTTTCCGATAACATTGTAATACCATTTCCATGCTTCCGGGTTTATCGGCTCACCCACCGAACCAAGTATTCTGAGTGAGGTGAGGTTATGACGTCTGGCCCATGCATCGCCAAACCTCATGAAACCCCTTATTGCAGTAGGTGCGGTGTAAAAAATATTAATGCCGTACTTCTCAATCATCTGCCACCATCTGTTTGGATAAGGATGGTACGGAGCGCCTTCGTACATAAAAGTAGTCCCCCCGTTTAGCAGCGGTCCGTAAACAATATAACTGTGCCCGGTAATCCATCCGGGATCGGCCGAACACCAGAAGCGGTCCTCCTCCTGGAGATCAAGATAATACCTGGTGGTTGCGTAAGTTCCCACCATATACCCGCCATGAGTATGAAGAATAGCCTTAGGCTTTCCCGTTGTTCCTGAGGTGTACAAAATAAAAAGCGGGTCTTCGGCCGACATAACTTCCAGCTGACAGTTATGAGAGGCTATCGGGAGACTGACCAGTTCGTGGTACCACATATCCCTTCCGGGTTCCATTAAAACCGGCTGACCGGTACGTTTGACCACCACCACATGTTCTACTGTACCCGCTCTTTGTAATGCTTCATCAGCAATATCTTTCAGCGGAACCACCTTCCCCCTCTGGTATGAACCGTCTGCCACGATAAGGACGCGTGACCGGCTGTCTTCTATCCTTTCGGTAAGCGACTCAACCGAAAAGCCTCCATATACCACCGAGTGCACTGCACCAATTCTTGCGCAGGCAAGCATCGCTGTAATTATTTCAGGAATCCGGCCCATATATATGGTTACCCTGTCACCCTTATTCACCCCCATGCTTTTCAGCACATTGGCAAACCTGCATGTTTCCTGGTGAAGCCTGAAATACGACATAGTCCTCACATCGCCCGGTTCACCTTCCCAGATCAGTGCCAGCTTATTTCTCCTGAAGGTATTGAGGTGTCTGTCAAGGCAGTTGTATGAAATATTCGTCTCACCCCCCGTAAACCATTTATAGAAAGGTTTTTTTGAGTCGTCGAGTATCTCGTCCCATTTTTTGAACCAGTGAAGATCACCGGCGATATCAGCCCAGAATTTTTTATAATCCTTTTTCGCTTTCAGATCGAGTACGGCCCTGTCTTTGATATGAGCCTTATTTCTGGTTTCCTCGGAAGTATAGAACACCTCACCTGTTAATTTGTCACCGGTCATAACTTTATCTGTTTAGTTAGAACTAAAAGATAAAATTACGATTATATTCTTATATATATAGTTTGATAAGGATATTTTTTTACAAAAATATCCTTATCGCACCACGATATTACTCAAAATATGACATATATCACAAAAGTGACATCTTCAGCTTTAAAAAAGAGAGGATGACGTTAACGATATAATTTGCAGAGAATTGCTAATACTATGCGCCAGGACAAGTCAACAATGATAAAGGTTTAATGTTTTCTCTTTCTAAGCATGTCGGCCGACCTGAGAACAAGTTCCCGGGTTGAATCAAACCCCAGGCAGGCGTCGGTTATTGATACGCCCCATTCCAGTTTTGATCTGTCGAATCCGGTCAGATCCTTATTGATGGTTTGTTTGCCCTCTCTTAAATTTGTTTCGGTCATCAATCCCACAATGGTTTCGTTGCCATTACAGATCTGTTCTATAACATTCCCGAAAGCAAAAGGCTGCCTGCGGTAATCACCTCCTGAATTTCCATGACTGCAATCTACTATTACTCCATTACTCAGATCCTTTCCGGCCATAGCCTTCCTGACAATTTCAATACTGTCGCTGTCAAAATTGGGTCTGATACCCCCCCTCAGGATGAGGTGACCCGTGTCATTACCGGTTGTAGCAACAATGCTGGCATTACCGTTCTGGTCAATTCCGATAAAACATGTTTCATTCTTAAGTGCGATAAGGGAATTGACTGCTGCTTCAACATCACCACGTGTACTGTTCTTGTATCCCACCGGCATTGAAAGCCCCGACATCATTTCACGATAGAGCTGTGTCTCGCTTGTTCTCGCACCCACTGCCGTCCAGGAGATAAGGTCAGAATAGTACTGGGGTGTAAAAGGATTCAGAAATTCAGTCGCTGCAGGCAATCTGCATTCACTAATGGCATGGATCAGTATCTCTCTTGAAAGCCGCAGTCCTTTCTCGATATCCCATGAATTATTTATGTTGGGGTCGTATACCATGCCTTTCCAGCCATCAATAGTTCTGGGTTTCTCAAAATAAAACCGCCCAACAACCATAAACTGATCCTCTACCTCCCTTGCCATACCAGCAATACGGCATGAGAGCTCTATTGCCTGGCCGGCATCATGAATGGAGCAGGGTCCGGTAATCAGAAGCTTGCGACTGTCCTGACCTTTTATTATTGCTGTTATCTCCTGCCGGGACTTGCGTACAAGCTCCCTTCCTTTGGCATCAAGGGGCAATCCTGATACAAACTCCGAAGGAACTGGCAGTGCCCTGTAATACTTTATTCGCTTATCGGTTACTCCGTTAGGCTGTGACATAATAATGATCTGTTTTATAATAGAATAAACTTAATACCGCGCAGTGTCCGAAGTCAAAAAACCTGTCGGCTTACCCAAGTTTAAAAATGCAAAGATAATAACCTAATCGGGAAGAATCCTATTCCTGAATGCATTTATTCAGTCTTATAATAAACTGACTCCCTTTTCCCTCACTGCTGTCAACGGTGATGGTCCCTCCGTGAATTTCAATAAACTCCTTGCAGAGAATCAACCCCAGTCCGGTACTCAATTCCCCGTCTGTTCCCGTCCTCGATGTTTTCACGTCAAGTCTGAAAAGATTGTCTACCATCTCCCTGCTCATACCTATCCCGGTATCGCTGAATTTAAGATTTATCAATTCATCATCATGAGAAGTAGCCGTTATATTTACGCTACCCTCCCTGGGAGTAAATTTCACTGCATTTGTAAAAAGATTCCTGATTACCGTATCAAACATTTTTTTGTCTGCACAAATATATATATCATCCGGCAGCTCGTAACTCACGGCGATCATTTTATTATTGGCAAAAGTAAGCAGCGGTTCTATACATGACAGAACCTTATCCCTTAACTGGAATTCCTCCGGCAGATAGTCCACCGCCCCCTGCTGAATTCGTGACCATTGAAGGAGATTCTCCAGTAGTCCGTAAAGATTGTTCGCCGACTCCTTGAGGCTTCCTGCAACTGTCCGGATCATTTCGCGCGGCATTGTATCTACACCCTCTTCAAGAATGTCGGTATATCCAAGAAATGAGGAGAAAGGACTGCGAAGGTCGTGTGCAAGGACAGAGAAAAACCTGTCCTTTTCTGCATTTAACCGTTGAAGTTCGGTATTATTCTTTTTGACCTTATCCTCCGCATTCTTTCTGCCGGTAATATCCTCAACTATGCATAATCCTCCCTCAAAACCTTTACCTCCTGAAAGCAGTGGTTTAAATACAGCACGTACATAAACGGTTTTCCCACCGGTGTCAGAAGTGTATTCACCTTCAAATACAGCTTTCTTTCCCTGAAAAGTCTTTTTTATTGTATCCACCATTCTCTTATCTGAAAGGTTCATCATATTAAATCCTGTCAGCTTTTCATCTGTGGAGCCAAGGATAGCTGTAAAATACTTGTTGCAAACCTCAATGATCCCGTTTTTGTCGTAATACATCAGTCCCAGAGGGGCGTTGTTGAAAATACTCTCGAATTTCTCGTCACTCTCATCCTTCTCCAGCTCTGCCCTTTTCCTTCCGGTAACATCATTGGCCATCAGCATCTGACCCCGCCTAACTCCCAGATCATCCCTCAGGGTTATGAATGTGCACTCAAGAAAAAGTGTCCGATCAGTAGTTATCCGCGAAAGCTCAAACCTGCGGTCTGTATCCCCGCCGGTCAAAAATGAGAGGACTTCGGGCCATTCGTCCAGTACCTCTCCAAGAGGCCTGCCGATATCATCCTGGTCAATCCCGAATACCGCAGCTGCCGATCTGTTAAAATCGACCAGCCGAAAGAACCTGTCCAGCACAACAACTCCATCAGGAATGCTGTCAAACAACATATTCCTGGCAAGAGGTGAAAGAGAAAATAGCTTGAATTTTGAAATTCCAAGAAACATCAGGATACCCGTAAAAGCAAACGAGAACGGGTTAGGATCAATCCCCTCGGGCAAGATCCCGGCCAGGTAAACTATGTATATTGTAAATGGCACAAGCGACCCCGCCAGAACAATTCCGACCTGGCCCCTGAATGCCCTGGTAACATTAAACCACATACGGATAAAAAGTATGATGCTGAGTGTAATCGAAATTATGCTGTATGACTGGTG
>SKND01000433.1 GCA_007120695.1 Bacteroidales bacterium
GACAGGCATATGGTTGTAGGCCAGCGCAATCTTCTGGATGATGATTTTGATCTTTATGTTTTGCCACCTAAGGAAAGGACTCCGGAAGACCGGACCAGCACTATTCTGGGATGGGATAGTCATAATGGTATTACGATGGCTGCTGATAATGAAGGCTACATTCATCTTGCCGGGAATATGCATGTTCATCCCTTAACTTATTTCCGAAGCACCAGGCCAAATGATATCTCCACACTGGTTCAGATTAAAGAAATGACAGGCAGGGAGGAGGATCGCTGTACATATCCAAAATTCATGGAAACTCTTAACGGTGAGCTGGTGTTTCATTACCGTGACGGAGGCAGTGGCAGGGGCAATGAAATTTATAATATTTATTGCACAGGAACAAGGCAATGGTCCAGGTTGCTGGATACTCCCCTGCTGGATGGTCAGGGGAAGATGAATGCCTATGCATCGCAGCCGCAGCTCAGACCGGACGGATGGTATCATATGTACTGGGTGTGGAGGGATACTCCTGATTGCGAAACCAATCATGATCTGTCATATGTTAAGAGTCCGGATCTTATTAACTGGTTCGATGCATTTGGTGACCCCCTTGAGCTTCCGATTACCTTTGATGATAAATCTGTAATTGTCGATCCTATTCCTGCTGGAGGGGGGATTATAAATCTTGCTGCAAGACTTAATTTTGATGATGATCTTAATCCGGTCATGGCCTATCATAAATACAACGAGGAAGGGAACCTGCAGTTTTATGTTGCGCGCCTGAGAGGCGATAGTTGGTCGATAAAGCAAATAACGGACTGGAACTACCGCTGGGAATTCACTGGCAGGGGCTCCATTAACAATGAAGTCCGGATCGGATCTTTCGGGAGAAGAGATGATGGGTATTATGAATTAGACTACAGTCACATAAAGTACGGTAACGGGACTTTCCTGCTTGATAGCGATCTTTACATTTGCGGAGAAGTATTAAAAACTGAACCGGTTGTTTCAATTTTTCAGCCGGAAGGTGATTTCCCCGGTTTGCAGGTACGGACCAGCAGCGATATTGGTAATTATGATCAACCCGGGAGCAGGTATATCCTGAAATGGGAAACCCTTGTGAGTAACCGGGATCGCCCTCATCCCAAACCATGGCCCGAACCAGCGCAACTTTATTTATATAAGCTTAAAGCTGCACAGCCAGACTGGCAGGAGATGACTTCGGTTGAAGATGTTTATTCCGTCTTTCCGGAAAGGTTGGAAAATATTCTGCAAAGCCTCAATCTGGAAACAGAAGGGCTGGAAAAAGTAAAACGGGAGTATGAAAGAGGCAATATTGTTGATGCATGTAAGTACCTGCTTGATTATTATAAGGATGCTGAAATAAAGAGTCTTGTTTCCAGGGAAGCCCCGAAGGTTTCTTATGAGACTGTTTCTGCTGCCGACTCCATAGTACGCGACATCATAACGATACAGCGGGTCTCTGACAGGTTACCCCGCCTAAGCGACGGTCATATGGACTGGCATCACACGGGGCCTGAGGATGATTTGGAATATGCATGGCTTTTTAACAGGCATAGTGCTGTCGGCACATTACTCGGGGCCTGGTTTGATACCGGTAATCCGAAATATGCCCGCCATATCGATAAATTTATTAAGGACTGGATCATAAGCAGCTTACCCGAACATGCACATTATATGAGGAATTTCCATGCAGGGGGAAACTGGCTTACCATGGAAATGAACGGGCTGGCTACCATAGCCTCTTCCTGGCCTGAGTTAAAGGAATCAGAAGAGTGGCTTGAGTATTCAATTAATGCCATGACAGCCAGTTTGAAGGAACAGGTGTATCCCGATGGCGTGCAGACTGAACTTACCTCCCACTATCACCGCGTGGCCCTCAATAATTTCAGCGGGTTCATGGATATATGCAACCGTGTGAATATATCCCTTCCGGAATTTTACGTCAAAACACTGGAAGATATGTGGAGTTACCTGGCAGCAACAATGCGTCCTGATGGATGGGGACTTCTTAATAATAATTCCGACAAGACATACAACCGAAATTTGATATTGGACGCCGCTGCAACTTATGGCCGCGGGGACTGGGAGTATATTGCAACTAATGGCGAGTCCGGCAGAAAACCTGAATCCGGTCCTTCCTGAGTGTATCCCTGGGCCGGACAGTTGATTTCAAGAAGTGGTTATGGTCCGGATGCTCACTGGTCGTTTTTTGATATCGGACCATGGGGTAGCGCCCATCAGCATAATGATAAACTTCACATTTCAGTCTCCGCTTTTGGCCGGGATCTGCTGGTTGACGCCGGAAGGTTTGCTTATCGGGGAGATTCCGGCAACACATATGCCTGGGTTTTATTCCCCTTTGAAACAGATGCGCCGGAAGTCAGTGCAGAAATGATATCGGAAGATTCTGATGCTGTTAGACTAAGGGTTCAAGTTTCCGGTAAAGGATACTGGGATGTTGATGTTCCTTTCTTAAACAGTACTGAAGCAGGTGTTAAGTTTGTTTGGGATTGATACATGATATGACTGATATTAACTGGTCTTTATCCCCGAAAGGGATATCAAACAGGCCGGCAAGATATACTTCCATGCCCTGATTAAGAAAACTGCTACTGAGCAACAGGGTTTTCAAGGTCAAACCGGGCATGGAAAAGCAGCTCATCATGATATAAAAGCATATAACTGTATGACCGGAGATCCTCAGAAAGCTCAACCCTCCATACGGCATCACATGAAGTGGGAATAAGCTCACAGGTATAATCATCTGCAGGGAAATCCTGCATTAATGCTGTACCTTTTCCGTTGCCATATCCGCCATACATGGTTATCTCTTCGGGTGTACCGTCATCATGGCGATGGTCATGACGGAAACGCAGCCTGCCATCCTCAACCAGGAACATCCAGGTACGTGAATGATCGTCATTCAGGTGAAAAGGCACATAGATCCTGTTGTCTTCACATACGGTAACATGCATTATGAATTCCATATGCGCCCAGCTTTCCCTTCCTTCAGCCATAAAGACCTGCTCTCCGCTGAATGACCAGCCGCAATACTGTGCCAGGTTATTGAAAAAAGCCTTTTCAGCCGGGTCAATGAGTGCGGAGCCATATTGTGGCTCATCATCAGCCTTGTTGCCGGTTTGCTCTCTGCAACCGGTGAAAAATATCAATGTTAAATAAAACATAGTCAGTAGTAGGAAATTGTACTTTGTCATATGAGCAAGCTATTATTATCTGATTCAAAATAGATTAAAACCCTAAAATAGTTAATCTATCTGTTAAACCATATAATAACCAGGAACAGAATATACGAAACCAGTTATTATAATTGATTACAGTCAATAGGTTAACAGGGAAATATTGACAGAATGCTGTTTCCGGATGGTTCATTTATAATTATATAAATTAATTTGGACTGATAGAGACTCATGTGCATTTCGGCAGGAGAGGGATTTTACAGTCGCCTGAATTAATGCGGCAACCACTTTTACAGGGATATAATTCTATATTAAAAACTCCACCCAAAGTTGACAAATGCCAGTACTTTATTTAGTTGCGGACTGTATGAAAATGTAGTTTTCAGCGGTCCTGCTGCTGTCAGGAACCCAAAATCAAGAGATGCGCCAAATATAAAATTGTCTCTTGTAATCGTTACCAGAACCGGTAGTTCAAAATCATAAATGGCTGCATTGAAAACAGGTGTAAGGTAAAACCTGTCCCATACATTATACTGCCAGCCAATGGCACCGGCAAAAATTGATTTTGTCATAATTGAATACTCAGTCAGTCCGGCAAAAGCGATCTGATCCCTCAGGAAGGGTTCTATACCTCCTACATTGAACATGTTGATAAATCCCTGCTCATAATCGAAATTATATCCCCCCTGGAAGTGCGAAAAGGAGGTCAGCCGGTCGCTGATAGGAATATAGGACTCCCAGTTAAACCTGACCTGCAGGAAATTACCTATATTGATGCCAATGTCATCGAGGGTAAGCTTTTTACCGGACTCGCCGGTAATGTCAAGCGAAGGTTTTTGGTTGAAATACCAGGAAGCTGACATGGATCCTCTCTGGCCTCTTTCCGGGAAGGCATGCCGGTTGACCGAATGCATCTTCCACCTTAAAAAGGTCCTGAAGGCATTATTTCTGCCCTCAATGCGTATATCTGAACGGGTTCCTGGTGACAGCCGCTGGTAATAATAAGCTGCACCTCCTGCAATATAACTTCTTCTTCCTGTGGTCCTGTTAATTGTGGTTTCAAATTGGGTGAAACCCTGACTGTACCCGGCTACAGCTTCAAAATCCTCATACACATCAAATGAAAAATAATCGGCTGAAAGGTTGCTGTTTATCCAAATCCTTTGCCTGTCATCAATAAACAGGTCAAGACCGGCGTAAACTGCAGGCTTTTCACCTATCCGTGCCCTTAATTCTGCCGAAAGATTATAAAACAAAAACCTGTTGGTTGATACCCCGCCGATCAGGCCTACACCAAGAAATGAGTTATAATGCAGTGCGGCACTCACTTTGCTGAAGGGGTTTTCATAAAATCTGAAGCGAAGGGTTCCATAATCGTCAGCAGGATCATCCTTTATAAGCTCATAGTTGATCCTGCTGAAATAGCCTGTAGCAAAAAGCCGGTTGGTTATTCTTGTCAGTTGGCGAGGGCCCAGGGTGTCGCCCTTGTTTATTCCTGCCAGGTTGTCTACAAAGCCCGGCCTTACCCTGTAAAGTCCTTTATATTGTATCGATTCAACCACAATATATTCCTTTCGGGGAATATTACGGAAGCGGTCCCATTCTCCTTCCTTTACCTCAGAGGGTGATATTTCAGACTGTTTTTTTAATGTGCTGGTATCAGGAGATCGGGCTGGTATTAAATCCTGGTCAGGTGAATGGTCATTAATTGGTTCCCGGTCCCTCAGTCCGTCCATATTGTCAGATTCGCCTGCCCGGGATGCGGCTTGCTGAGCAATGGCAAGTTTTTCAAGTTCTGGGTAAAATTCTCTTGCAATTCTTTTACCGCTTTCGACAATCTCTTGTGCATCAGAAAAGCTTGCAGCGGTAAATCCGGCCAGGTCTGGTTCGATATAAATATCGGCCAGCTCCTTGTTTATTTTAAAAGTCTGAGCATTCCGGAAGAATCCCATCTGGTAGATGATGTCGATGGGGGTAAATAATTGTTCTGCCGGTCTGAGGCCCTGAGAAACATTAACCCCGATCACATAATCTGCACCCATATCGCGGATGACATCAGCCGGGAAATTATTTACGACCCCTCCATCAACAAGTTTCCGTCCATCCCGGGCCACTGCCGTAAATACTGCCGGAATGGCAATGCTTGCCCTGACTGCGCTCACAATATCACCGTTGTCCATTATTACAGCATCGCCGGTTCCAATATCGGTGCCAATACATGAAAAAGGTATGGCAAGATCGTTGAAATCAGTTATATGTCTGACATGAAAAAATATCTCCTGCAGGGTATTCCATAACTGTTGTCCCTCTATTACCCCTGTTTTAATAATAAATCCGCCCTCGTCGAACGGAAGCTCTATTATGTTTCTTTCAAAGTTTTCGCGGTGACGAAGGTGCACATTTTCAAGTTGCGCAAAACGCCCGAACTGATTGTTCCAGTCCATCGATAAAGCTAAACTCTCTATTTCTGCTACAGTATAACCTGAAGCATACATAGCCCCGGCAATGGCCCCCATGCTGGTGCCGTTAATGTAATCTATCCTTACTCCGGCGCTGTCAATAATATGCAGCACTCCGGCATGCGCCAGTCCCCTTGCACCGCCACCGCTAAGTGTAAGGCCAACGCGGCCCGGATCTTCC
>SKND01000246.1 GCA_007120695.1 Bacteroidales bacterium
GGTATAAATTATATAATTGATGAACTATACCATCCGAAACCCCTATCTTGGGTACAATTATTTTTTTTGCCCTGGTCCATTTCATTATCTTAAGAAACAGCTCCGTAGCAGGTATTATAACATCAGCACGGTCGGGGTTGAATCCAAGATCTTTGATACGCTCATTTATAGTGAAAGAATCTATGAAGTTGTAAATATCCTTCAGTTGCTTTATAGTAAGCGGAACCCCTTCTTTCTTTCCGGAAAGGCGGAATACCTTGTTAATATTTCCTCCCGAACCAATAAGTTCAATGGGTTTATACTTTCCTGCAATCTCCTTCAGGTATAACTTCATCCTGAGATACTCGCTCCTGGTAACCTCCCCGTTTTGAAACCGGATAGTTCCGATATTGAAGGATCCTGAGGAGACTACCTTCTTGTTGGCAAACAGGGTGATTTCAGTACTTCCGCCTCCAACATCCACATACAGGTAGGACCTCTCCTTGTTTATCATCTCAACTATTCTGTTGGAGTAAACAAGCTCTGCCTCCTGTTGTCCGTTAATAATATCAATTGTAACCCCGGTCCGGTCTTTTATATATTCAACTATGAGGGCTGAATTGGCGGCTTCTCTCATGGCAGATGTAGCACAAGCCCTGTAACTTACAACATCCTGAACAATCATAAGGTGCTTGAATGCAGATATTGAATGCATCAGTTTCTCAATTTTCTCCTGCCTGATGATTCCTTCATCATAAAAAGCATCTTCTCCCAGCCGCACAGGCATTCTTATAAGCTCAGACTTCCTGAATATTACCTCTTCCCCGTCTTCAATTACGTTCATAAACAAGAGCCTCACGGCATTTGAACCTATGTCTATTGCTGCAAATTTTAGTAACTTCAAACCTCAATAATTTTAATTTACAGATTTCTTTTTCAGATATTTATAAAACTCCATTTGTGATCTTACCTGGGGCTTACCGGTCTCCCTCCTGTACCGGTTGGTCTGCTCACGGTCAAGAATTCTAGCCTTTACATTATCTTTCCACTGAAGCTCAATCTGGGTTCGAAGTTCTTCCTGAAGGTCCTTGTCAAAAACAGGACATGTAACCTCTATCCTGTGATCTAGATTTCTCGACATCCAGTCGGCCGATGAGATAAAAAACAAGTTCCTGTCATTATTGCAGAAGACAAAAATTCTTGAATGCTCAAGGAATGTATCAACAATACTTATCCCCTCAATATTTTCACTCATTCCCGGTTCACCCGGTATAATAGAACAAATACCCCTTACTATCAGTCTTATTTTCACACCCGCATTGCTTGCCTGGTATAATTTCTTGATCATATCCTTGTCCACCAGGCTGTTTGTCTTGATAATGATCCACGCTTCCCTGCCAATCTCTTTGTTTTTTATCTCGTTATCAATCAGATTTATCAACCGTCGGCGGGCATAATTGGGTGATAGCAGCAGGGATTTATAGGTGAAATTCTTAAAAGTGTTATCAAAGAAAAGGAATACCTTTTTGACTTCAGATGAGATCCGCGTATCCTTTGTCAGAAGTGTTGTGTCAGAATAAACCTCTGCATTCCCCTCGTGAAAATTGCCCGTACTGATACCCGCATAATTAACTAAAGTCCTGCCTTCCCGCCGGCTAACCAGAACCAGTTTGCAATGCACCTTCAGCCCCCGAATCCCGAACAATACCCTGACACCTACCTCCTCCATCTTCCGCGACCAGTGTATATTGGCCTTTTCGTCAAACCTGGCCTGCAGCTCAATTATGACTGTCACCTGTTTACCGTTTCTGGCTGCGTTAATCAGCGCATTAATAACTTTTGAATTTTTTGCTACCCTGTATAGCGTGATCTTTATGGCCACAACTTTAGGATCAATGGCAGCTTCACGCAGCCAGTTAATAAAATCCATAAATCTCTGGTAAGGGCAGTGGAGCAGCAGATCTCTTTCGGATATCACATCAAAAATACTGCTATTGGCTTTTATGCACCAATGCGGTAAAGGTGTATGGTGTTCATTGACAAGATGCGGCATTCCAAAATCAGGAAAATTCATGAAATCCCTGAAATTATGATACCTGCCTCCGGGAATAAGATTATCATCATTATCAAGTTCCATTTCGCCGATAATGTAATTGATCATATCTTCAGGAATGGAACGGTCGTAAACAAACCTGACCGGTTGTCCCTTGTTTCGCCGGCTTACGCTTTTTGATATCTTCTCGATAAAACTCTGAGACAGATCATTGTCAACATCAAGCTCGGCATCTCTTGTGATCTTTATTGTGTATGCCTCAAATCGGTCAAAATGAAAAATTGTAAAAACATCTTTCAGACAGTACCTGATTACATCATCAAGAATTATCAGAAACTTTTTATTTCCTTCCGGAGGAAGAACCAAAAAGCGGTTGACATCTCCGGGAACTTCAATCAGGGCATATTCAGTTTTTACCGATTCGTCTGTGCCGGTAAGCTTTGTGGCAAGGTAGATCGCTTTGTCTTTGAGGTAGGGAAATGTATCTACATTATGAAGCATGATAACCGCCAGTACCGGCCTGACCTTTTCTTCAAAAAAGTTCTTTACAAATTCACCCTGCGATGAATTAAGCTGCTTTTCATTGATAATAAAAATATTCTCCCGCTCAAGCTCCTGGATTATACCCTGGTATATCTTCTGAAACCGTGACTGAAGTTCTATTACTTCCGCCTGTATCTGTTTTAGAACATTCTTGGGTTTGTCGCCTATTGTTTTGCGCATGTCACGGCTAATGTTACGGTCATAATCCATCATGCGCTTTACGGTTGCAACCCTGACCTTGAAAAACTCATCAAGGTTGTTGGAAAAGATACCCAGAAATTTGATTCTCTCCATCAATGGCAAAGATGTGTCATCTGCTTCCTGCAGAACTCTGTGGTTAAAAGAGAGCCAGCTTATCTCCCTGTTAATTATTTTTTTTGTTTTTGCCATTGAAAGTCTTTTGTTTGCAGATGAGATACAAAGTTATCTCTTTTTGGGATAGTCAAACAGGTAACTAACCAGTTTGCCCCTGTGCAAATCTTCCCACCGTTTTATCGCGAATACAAGGCGTACCACACCACAGGTGGGGATATTATAGATCTGGTCACTCAAAAAGTAATTGGCAAAATGGGTAAAGTCAGGGTTATGTCCGAAAACCATTACCGAATCAACATGATCATCCATTCCAGTTATTATCTGAAGGATTGAGTCCTCACCCGCCATATATAATGCTTCGTCGACCAATAAATCAGTGAAAGGGACGTTTAACTCCCTTGCATAGATTATTGCCGTATGCAGGGCTCTGTTGGCAGGACTGGAGATGATGCAACCCGGTTTATCATCCCGGCTTCTCATCCTTTGTGCCATATCATATGCATTTGTCACTCCCCGCTCAGCAAGGGGACGGTCAATATCGGCTCTTCCGGGAAAATCCCAGGAAGATTTTGCATGACGCCCTATATACAATACTTTTTCTGTTTCCATAACCACTAATTGTTTTTTGGTATCACAAGCGCCAGGCTAAAAATGATGCAGATACCTGAGTTTAGATTAAATCAGCTAAAGCAAATTGCTTGCAAGTTCTGACAGATAACTTCTTTCTCCCTTAACCAGGTTTACATGGGCGAACATTTCCTGCCCCTTCATCTTGTCAGTCATATAGCTCAAACCGTTGGATTTCATATCAAGATATGGTGAATCAATCTGATGGATATCACCTGTAAACACAATCTTGGTATTCTCACCTGCACGGGTGATAATGGTTTTCACTTCATGTGGGGTAAGATTCTGAGCCTCATCTACTATAAAAAAAACATCGGAAAGACTACGTCCGCGTATATAAGCAAGTGGTGTGATAACAAGTTTCTCCATCCTCTCCATCTCTTCTATTTTATTCAGTTCCTTGCTGTGAGGTTTGAATTTATTCTTTATCACAGAGAGGTTATCAAAAAGCGGCTGCATATAGGGCCCTATCTTTTCATTAACATCACCGGGAAGGAATCCAATATCGCGGTTGGCAAGGGGCATTATCGGCCTGGCAAGAAGAATCTGTTTATACCTGTTATCCTGGTGCAACGCAGCAGCCAGTGCAAGCAGGGTCTTGCCGGTCCCGGCCTTCCCCGTAAGGGAGATCAACTGTATTTCAGGCCTGATAAGAGCATCAATAGAAAATGTCTGCTCGGCATTTCTAGGTTCAATACCATAAACCCGGTACTTTTCGACACGGTCGATTACTCTTTTGAGCGGATCAAAATGAGCCAGTGCCGATGCTTTATTGCTGCGGAAGATATAATACTGATGAGGCGCCGGATTAATCCCAAAGTCCTCAACAGGAACACCCGAGGGCTCATCATATAACCGTGCTATTAGTGCATCATCAAAGTTCTCATGCATTTCTACCGCCCTGTCCATTGATTCGAGGTTGGCCACCTTATCGGACTCATAATCCTGCGACAGGATACCAAGCGATTTGGCCTTCATCCGTAGATTAATATCCTTTGATATCAGGATCACCGTACGCCTGTTAAGCTTCTTTCTAACATAATCAGTAATAGCAAGAATCCTGTGATCAGGGGTTTTTTCGGGAAATGACTCGCACATCTCATCAGAGAAAGGTTTTCCTGTTTCAATGGAGAGTTTTCCAAGACCTCTGCCCATTTTTATACCGCCATTAAAAAGATGGTCGCCCGAAAGTTTATCAAGTTCCCTTGTAAATTCCCTTGCATGATAATTTATCAGGTCATTGCCTCTCTTAAGCTTATCAAGCTCTTCAAGAACCACGATTGGAATTAACAGGTCATTATCCTGAAAACGGTAGATACATTTATAGTCATGAAGCAGAACATTCGTATCCAAAACGAAAGTTTTCTTAGTATTCCCCATTGATCATGCTGAGATTTAATGATTTTTCCAAACCCAAAAATAAAGAAATAAAATGGGAATAACCGGCAGGTGCCTTGTTAAATAAGTATTAAATTTGCCACTCTGTTTTAACTTTGTAAATCAAACGGGATAAAGCAAAAGTGTCCCATGGCAGATAACAACCTGCATCAATCCTGATCTTAAAAACCTGATAAAAAATGGAACCACTGGAAATAATATTTACGCGACGCAGCATAAGGAAATATAAACCTGAACCAGTTGACCGGAAAGATTTCAATTAAATTCATGGGGGAAAGAATACGGTTAACCTGATATTGATCTTTTATTACTAACAGGACTTTAAGCAAATGGACTATCAGGAGGCACTGGATTACCTTTACAAGCAGCTGCCTATGTATCAACGCATAGGCAAGGCTGCATACAAGGCTGACCTTACCACCACATTAGCCCTGGACGAATATTTCGGCCATCCGCACGGGAGGTTCAGGAGCATCCATATTGCAGGCACCAACGGGAAAGGTTCTGTATCTCATATGCTCGCCTCGGTACTGCACTCGGCAGGATACAAAACGGGGCTTTATACATCGCCCCATCTGTCTGACTTCAGGGAGCGCATCAGGATAAACGGAATACCGGTCCCGGAACAGTATGTAGTGGAATTCACCTCCCTTCACCGCCCGGTTTTCAGTAGGCTCAGTCCCTCATTCTTCGAAATGACAGTCGCTATGGCATTTGATTACTTTGCTTCTGAAAAAGTTGATATTGCTGTTATCGAGACTGGTATGGGAGGCCGCCTTGACTCTACAAATATTATCACACCGGTATTATCAGTTATTACCAATATAGGGCTTGACCATACAGAATTCCTGGGTAACAGCCTGCAGCAGATAGCCCGGGAAAAAGCCGGGATAATCAAGCCTGGCGAGCCTGTGGTGATTGGTGAGTTAC
>SKND01000299.1 GCA_007120695.1 Bacteroidales bacterium
GCCGGGGAGTCCTGTTATAAATTGAATTTAAACTTAAATCTGAAATATTATGTTTTCAGGAATTGTTGAAGAAGCGGCGCCGGTTGTGGCGCTGGAAAAGGATAAAAGCAACCTCCATATTACCATGGAGTGTTCATTTGCGAATGAACTTAAGATCGACCAGAGCATCTCCCATAACGGGGTGTGCCTGACAGTTGTTAAAAAGGGCGACAAGACCTATACGGTTACAGCAATAAAGGAGACCCTAGACAAGTCGAATCTGGGACTTCTGGAGATCGGATCGAAGGTTAACCTGGAACGGAGCCTGCGGGCCGATGCGATGGTGGACGGCCATTTCGTACAGGGCCACGTGGATCAGACGGCAGTATGTACGGAGGTGCGTGAGGCCGACGGCAGCTGGTACTTCCGCTTTGAATATGAGCCTACGGGCGACAATATTACCGTTGAAAAGGGTTCGGTGTCGGTGAACGGGGTGAGCCTGACAGTGGTGAACTCTCGGGATAAGTCGTTCGAAGTGGCGATAATTCCCTTTACATACGATGTCACCAACTTTCACCAGATCAAACCGGGTACTGTGGTGAACCTTGAATTCGACATCATAGGCAAATATATCACCAAGATAGTAAGGCAGATCCTGGCGGAGAAAGAGCAGGGTTAATAGTGAATATCTGCCGGCGCTAATTCTCCAAACATGATCAACCAGGGCACTTTGGGTCAGGGAAGATCGGGCGCATTGCATCTATTATCGTGCAGCCGGACGGGCTTCATAAATGCAACCAGCATGCTTAGCCAGGTATTTATTATTGCAATAACTTCCACTCAGCCATTGATCCCTTGATTGTATCCAGAAATTTATTGGCAATTGCCTTTTCGAGGATTAATTTATTTCCAATCTTTAGTAAAAACCTGTCCCTCCGCTTATAATCGGACAAATTCATAATTATCTTGCCCACCCGATTTCTGATATCTCTACTATAAGCGTCTATTTCTTTAGTTTTTCTGATTGGCCAGTTTTCATGATGTTTAAATTCAGGCATATAAATCTTTTCTCCTTCAGGATGAAACAGGGGTATTATTTGCCTCCTTCCATCTCTGGCTTTAAATAATTGAGGATTTATTCCTTTATAACCATCTTTGAATATTGGATTCTTGCTGTCTGCAGGAACAGTAAGATGCTCTCTAAGGAAACGCTCACAATTACCTCTGCCCAGAAAAAAATCATGGATGCGGAATTCCTTGTTGATAAATCCGCCAAAACCGCCGAAAAAACCGCATGCAATGGCGTGCTCGCCCTCCACTGCCGTCCCCTCCATTTCCCGGCTCGGGCCGATCAGGTAAAGGCTCTGGTTGTCTTTGTCGTAAATCTGCCTGAGCGCCTCGGGCTTCATCCGCATCTGGGCGAGCATCGCGCTGAGGGTGCTCCCTATGACACCTGCCAGTCCTTCGTTTGCCGTAAACTCACCGGCCGGCTTGCTGGGAAATGGATCAACCATGATTATGCTGCATTCAAAGGTGTCGGGGTCTTCATTCATGGTGAAATCATCACCTTTGCCGGTTCTCTCCCTTAGCAGGGATGAAAGCAGGTCCTTCACCCTGAAAAAGGGCTCGTTGTTGATCATGCCGCCATCCACGCAAAGAGTGTTGTCAGGGTCGGTCGTCAGTGGAAAAAACCCGGTGATATCCCGGTGCCACATCAGGTCGTTGAGGTGCTGCATTTTCCTTACCACGCTGCGGCTCCTTAGGCCAACGGGAAAAGCTCCTGTGGCCATTGCAGCGCTGCGGGCCACATCGACATTTGAATCCCGGAAAAAATCAAGAGGTATCCAGCCGTCATTGTTGTATTCCTCTTCGGTCTTGTTTAGAACGAAAGCGGCGTAATCATTATGCCTGGAGAGGTAAAAGACCGATTTTGCATGCCCGCCGGAGAAATTCACATTGTAGGGAAAGCCCTTGAGATTAGTCAGGGTAGTGAATAACTTCAGGTGCCTGTCAAACCAGGGACGGTCGATAAACTGCGATTTATCCACTTCCACTGCCCGGTGAGACAGCTCGTCGATAAACTGCGAGTTGAAAAGAGAGTAGACCTGTCCGTTGATATCGCCGGTGTCGAGCAGTACCGGGAACATGTCGGTGGTGGTTAGGTCAACCCAGGAGTGGTAAAGCTTGTTCAGGGGCTGCTCCTCGAATATGTCGCCCGTTAGTTCCCTGACGGGCTTTACGGGATTGTTGATTGCCGAAGCCATTATGGTGGCGGTCATCCCCCCTGCAGAAGCCCCGCCGATAGCGGGAATTACAACCCTGTGGGAGGGTACATCCGCCTGTCCCCTCCTGCTTTCCCATTCCTCAAGGGCTTCAATAAGAAAGTCTATCACCCCGGCAGTATAGGCGCCAGCCGAAACGGCGCCCGCCAGGCAAAGTCCCAGATAAAGCGTGTCTTTCTTTTCCATGACAATAAGATTTAATGGATATTGATATTTATCTTTCACCCCCAGTTCCAGGTTTTAAACTCAAACTCCAGAGTCAGATTAAATATGTGGTAACCCCGATCCATACAAGAATCTTTCACAATAATGGTTTCAGGGTCTACTTTTATTTCGTTTAATTTAAGCAAGTTACGTGAGAATATTTATAAATCAAGCGATTTGCCGAAAAAAAATACCGCCCTCATCAATTTCTTTTAGTGGCACTGTACCGTCAGGGTGGGATGCGGGCGGATTGTTAAGACTTGCTTCGATAAGCTGGGAGTTTTTGAGCAGATCGGCCAGTATGAATTTATATTTGCAGATCATGACCTTGCTTCTCGTGATCCATCTGGAGATATTGATATAGTATTGGCGGACAACCTCAAAATCGTTATTGTCCAGTCCTGATAACGGAGTGCCAACACCATTCAGATTGATGTTTACAAAGTGATGCCAGGTAGAGTCTATCGCTATCCTGCCAACCTTGGCAGGCCGGCCGTCAAAGACAGCTATTGAAGGGAAACAATGAGGACTTGTTCCGATTTTCCCGGGGGTTGTGCTTCCTCCCAGCACAAAGGATGTAGCTATCACCTGTGTTGAAATTGATTGCCCTTTTACAGTGAAAACAGTTTCCTGGGCACACTCGCCCTCATGAGGGTGATCGGGCATAATATCAATAATGCCAGATGGTCTTAGAGATGGCTTAATTGATAGAAGAGGGTGAGGTATCCCGGAACCGAATGTTCTGACGGCAATAGTCTGGGGAATATTATCAGACTGGTTTGTAAATGCGTTTGAAACAACCTGTCCTGCGCCGGGGCGGTTCGTGTCATTCCTTCTAACGCCGGTCATACTTACCTCATCAACAGAATTGTCAGCCGAAGTACTTGCCCATAGCCTCATGTCTTTTACTCTTGGGATATTGCCGCACATACCGCGGCCCAGGCTGCCATGGTCACCCGTAGCAAAAATTCCGCCACCTCCGTCCATGTATTCTTCGATGGCAGTGACCTCTGCTGCCTGCAGGTAAGAATTGCCCCCCAGGATGCCAAACAGCCATACCTGATCGAAGCTTTTTAAATTCACACTATTTACAAAGTGAAATCCGGTTATCCTGTCACTGATGACGGGATTGGGATTAAGCTGATGCATCGGATCGGTTCCTGTCGGGTTTTGCGATCTGTGCGCCAGGGTGACTTTGTATTTAATATTAACAAAACTCTGCTGCTCAAGTTTATTAAAACTTGTAATGAACTCCGACAAGCCAAATCCACCGGGTCCAAAATTAAGGCCACCATCACACACAAGTAGAACATTTACAACGCAGGGTTTGAACCACCACCATTTGAAAGCAAAATCCTTTAAAAACTCAGGCTTCACTTCCAGAAGCTCTTTTGACAAAATTGTTCGCTCTGACCTGCTTAACAGGTGCATATTGGCCAGCGATTCTTTAAGTTTTTTTTCCATTATCAATAAGATTATTGTAATGTGCCTACTCTGTTCAGTTTTCGGCATCCCTGTCTTCCGCCCGGTATTCTTTCACAAACTTTTCATATGAATCCCCATGATACTGCGTCTCACAAAAAATGATGAATACGGAAACTTTTCGTTTCTCTAATAGCATTAACATTTTAATTTTTTGCCTACTCTTTTCGGCATTTTCAGCTGGTTCCGATTAAATCATAAATCTTGAAAGGTGATGCTCCTTCAAAAAAAATTACCAGATAGGACCTTCAATTGTTTATAAGACTCTTTAAAATAAACATCCGGCGAATATTAAAATAATTGTAAATAAGTCAATAATTACCTACATGAGAGGTTATTGCAATAAATCAAAATGCATAGACAGGAGAGTGTGAATAATACTTTATTTTTATTTAATCTATTTACAGGCAAGTTATTGCAAGATTGTTTTTCTTTGAAAGAATTTATGATAAAATTTAAGAGAAATTAGCGACAGCAGTAAATAACAGAAAACAGGGCTAACAAAACAATCTGAAAAAGGAACTGTCTAAATAATAATATGCAGAGTACGGCTGCTAACTGCCTGAACTTATCGCTTGCCCAGAAAATTTTTACCAGATCAACGCTGTAAGTGATACCTGAATCTTCAATTTCTACCTGTTATCGTCACCTCCAAATTGCTGATTCTAAAACCCCCTTTATATCAGTCTTTTAGGTGTTTAGTTTCACTTATAAACCCACGTCCGTAGTGGAGGTCGCCTCCTCAGGGAATGGATAGTCTGATTTTGGCGAATTTTTAACTTTTGAAGTTTTTGGGTGTCCCGCTTTATTTGGAATATGTTCGTTTAAAAGAAGAATAATAAAGTCCATTTATTAAAAGAATTTATAAACAGCTAAAATATATTGATCAACGCACAAAATATGGTTATTAAGGATAGTTAAATTATTGTAAATTTGTAAGATGGCAAGTCCTGAGGATGAAAATTTAATTGCCATGTTCTTTCTGCGCAGTCAAAATTGATTTCCAGGATATGAAAAAAGCCAAAGATATTTTCGATCCTTTTTTCGTTCTTCGACCATTTAGCCTTAAAGACCTGATATATTATTTTGGCAGGACATATCAGATCAAAGTTATTCTTAACAAAATTTCGAATGAACTGTTTATTGGAATAACAGGCCCGTCCGGTTCAGGTAAAAGTATCTCCGATCAATGCCGGAATTATTCTGCGGGTCGAATACAATTGTTAAAAGGTTTTACTGATAATAGGTCAGTTTGATCAGGATTAAGTACCTAATGTGATGACTATGAAAATAAAAACATCTACCCCGAATAATGCTAATAGCTTTCCCGGAACTTTAATCCTCATAGCCTTTCTTTTTTTGGCTGGCTTCAATTTAGCCACAGCTAATGAGCTTAACATAACAGGGACTTTCCAGGTCAGCAATAAGGTCTATGACGCTACAACTAATGCAACGATATTTGAAAACAACCTCGAGCTTGAAGGTATAGAGGATGGGGATGAAGTTTTTTTGACCGGTGTTGTGGCCGAGTTCATTCAGGTGGGAGTTGGCACTGACATCATTGTAAGGATTACAGATGCAAGTCTTGATGGAGCTGATGCCGATAATTACATTCTCATTATTGATGAAGAATCACCAACAGCAACAGCAAATATTACTGCCAAAGAGCTTACAATAGGGGGAACATTCACAGCCCTTGATAAAGTATATGATGCAACCACTGATGCTGAGGTAGATGAAAACAACCTTACCCTTGAAGGGGTAATAGCAGATGACCTGGGCCAGGTAAATCTGACAGACCTGGCAGCTGAATTCGAAAGCCCGGAGGTAGGAGAGCATAACGTTAACATAACAGGGGCAAACATAACAGGCGACAAAGCCCCCAACTAC
>SKND01000261.1 GCA_007120695.1 Bacteroidales bacterium
GCAATCGGGATATCCTACCAGATGCACGGACTGGTTATCGTGGACAAAGATCATAAACCCCTGAGGCCATCCATAATATGGTGTGACAGCCGTGCGGTCGATATAGGCGACAGGGCATTTGAGTCAATAGGGAGTGAAATTTGCCTTTCATCCCTTCTCAACTCACCGGGTAATTTTACGGCTTCAAAGCTCGCCTGGGTGAAAGAGAATGAACCTGAGATTTATAGTAAGATTTATAAAATTATGTTGCCTGGCGACTACCTGGCAATGAGGCTTACCGGGGAGATCTTTACTACCCCGTCAGGACTTTCTGAGGGAATTCTATGGGATTTCAAAAAGAATGAAGTCTCCGGTTTGGTAATGGACCATTACGGAATAGATCCTTCCTTCATACCTGATATAATGCCGGTATTTTCCACCCAGGGGAGGGTAACCGCAGAGGCTGCCTACGAGTTCGGAATAAACAAGGGCGTACCCGTAACATACAGGGCCGGCGATCAGCCAAATAACGCATTTTCCCTAAATGTGCTCAATCCCGGAGAGATTGCTGCTACGGCAGGTACTTCAGGAGTTGTTTACGGCGTGAGTGACGAGATTAAGTATGACCCGCAGTCGAGGGTCAACACATTTGCCCATGTTAATCATGAAAAAGGCAAAAACCGGTTAGGTGTGCTTTTATGTATCAATGGTACCGGTATCCTGAACTCCTGGGTTAAAAGAAATATCGCACCAGCCGGCCTGAGTTACAATGATATGAACCGGATGGCCGAATCGGTTCCTCCCGGCAGTGACGGACTTGCAATACTTCCTTTCGGGAACGGAAGCGAGAGGATGCTTTGCAATAAATATACAGGCTGCCACATTTCCAATATGAGTTTCAATATCCATACCGATGCTCATGTGATGCGAGCCGCACAGGAGGGTATAGTGTTCGCATTTCATTACGGGATGGATATTATGAGGCAGACCGGTATAAAACCTGAGATTATCAGGGCAGGCAACGCCAATATGTTTCTTAGTCCAATCTTCGGCAAAAGCATGGCTGCTCTTACCGGCGCAACAATCGAACTTTATAACACCGACGGATCCCAGGGTGCAGCCAGGGCGGCAGCTATAGGTGCCGGTATTTATTTCTCTTTCGAGGAAGCATTCGGAACACTGACAGTGGTTGACAGGATTGTTCCGGATACAAAATTGCTGCCGGTACTTGAGAGATCGTATGACAACTGGTTAAGCCTGCTCCGGAGGCAACTGGACGGTTAGTTTCTGTGTGGTCCGTAAAACGGACAGATATATTCTTTTATAATTTTCAAGGCAAAATCTCTTTTATCTGATATATTGCCGACATATCAAAACTTCACCTAATACACCTCTTGTTATGAGCCCAGTTAAGTATGGAGCAGTTGTGCTTGCCGCCGCTTTTTTTACCGGCTGTACCGAATATTCTGATTATTCAGATGTTCCTTTTGAAGATCCGGAAACTCCCCCCTGGCAGGATCAGACAGTTTCGCAGATCAACCGTGAAGATCCCAGGGCCCATTTTGTGCCTTATACCACTGTTGACCAGGCATTGGCTGACGAAATGTGGGATTCGCCGCTGGTAAAATCGCTGAACGGATTATGGAAGTTTCACCTTGCAGAAAAGCCTGCTGACAGGCCATACTGGTTTTTTAAAGATGATTTTGATATAAGGAACTGGGATGATATAACCGTTCCTGCAAACTGGGAACTAGAGGGTTATGATTATCCCATATATGTCAATATACAATACCCGCATGAAAGAACCCCTCCAAGGATACAGGATCATTATAATCCTGTAGGTTCATATAAAAGAAGCATTGAAATTCCGGGGGACTGGAACGGCAAGGAGGTATTTCTCCATGTCGGCGCAGTCAGTTCAGCAATGAATCTCTGGATAAATGAAAAATTTGTGGGGTATAGCGAAGACAGCAAAACTCCGGCTGAATTTAATATAACCTCCTATTTAAATCCGGGTAAGAATAATATCTCTATTGAGGTTTTTCGCTGGTCATCAGCTTCCTATATTGAGGGCCAGGATTTCTGGCGCATGAGCGGGATTCACCGGGATATTTACCTTCAGGCCAGAAACCCTTTACATATAAAGGATTTCCGCCTGATTGCTGGGCTGGATGAGAATTATGTAAATGGTCGTTTCGGACTTGACGTTGAACTAACAGGTAAGCAGCCATCCGGAAAACTTGTTACGGTTGAAGCATTGCTTCTGGAGGGTGATCATACCATTTTTTCTCTTTCACAAGATATAGAGGCTGGAGGCACTCCTTCAAGGGCTAAATTTTCGCAGAATGTCCCCAGGGTCAGAAAATGGACAGCCGAAACGCCGGAGTTATATAAACTACTGATTGTGCTCAAAGATGACTCAGGCGATATTATCGAGGTTTTACGGCAGGATGCTGGTTTCCGGACGGTGGAGATCAAAAATGGAAATCTTTTGATAAATGGTCAGTATGTTTATCTCAAGGGGGCCAACCTTCATGAACATCATGATGTAACCGGACATGTTGTAGACAGGGAGACAATGCTGAAGGATATAAAGGTTATGAAGTCACACAATCTCAATGCTGTCCGTACCTCCCATTACCCGCAGCCTGAGCTGTGGTATAAGCTCTGTAATGAGTACGGCCTGTATGTTATTGATGAGGCAAACATCGAATCGCATGGCATGGGCTACGGCGATCAGTCGCTTGCAAAGGACAGCACATGGATGGATGCCCACCTGTATCGTACGCGGAACATGTTTGAAAGGGACAAGAACCAGCCCTCAGTAATTATATGGTCTCTTGGCAATGAAGCCGGCAACGGAATAAACTTCTATGCTACTTACGATTATCTGAAGTATGCCGATAAAACCCGGCCGGTTCAGTATGAAGGAGCTCACCTGGATTATAATACCGATTTGTATGTG
Organism: Bacteroidales bacterium; assembly: GCA_007120695.1. Lineage (GTDB taxonomy): Bacteria > Bacteroidota > Bacteroidia > Bacteroidales > PUMT01 > PXAP01. The sequence continues at coordinate 2,945 of SKND01000261.1, forward strand.
CCGATGTATGCACGCATCCCGCAGCTTGAAAGATACGCTCAATCAAATCCCGAAAGGCCTCTTATTTTGTGTGAATATGCGCATGCCATGGGCAATAGCGTTGGCAATTTCCAGGATTACTGGGATGTGATTGAGAGGTATGATGCACTGCAGGGAGGATTTATATGGGATTGGGTTGACCAGGGATTGCTGACCGAAAATGAGGATGGTGAAGAGTTCTGGGCTTATGGAGGAGATTTTGGCCCCGATGATGTGCCCTCGGACGGGAATTTTGTTATTAACGGACTGGTGAATCCGGACCGGGGTGTTAAGCCCCCGCTGCTGGAGGTCAAAAAGGTATACCAGTATATAGGATTCTCCGGCAATGAAATTGCTGAGGGAGAGATACTTATTGAGAATAAATACGCATTTACCAATCTGTCAGAATTTATTTTTACCTGGGATATTACCTCTGACGGCAGCATTGTATCATCAGGAACATTGCCGGTAATTTCTGCTTCACCGGGTGAGACGGTAAGTGTGAATATTGATTACGCCCTCCCGGAGCTAAGGCCTGGTGCAGAATACTTCCTGAACCTGAGTGCGAAGATAGACGAGGACAGGGGTTTGCTTGATGCAGGCTGGATAGCAGCTGCAGAACAGTTCCTGCTTCCGTTCCACCGTCCGGTTGAAACTCCCGGTCAAACAGGATATGCTGAGCTTCAGGCAAGTGAAGACGATAACAGTATTGTAATCACCGGAGAAGGAGTGGAGATAGCATTTGACAAAATTCAGGGTGTGATGAGCAGTTATATAATCGGTGGAAAGGAGTTCCTGCTTGAGGGACCCGTACCCAATTTCTGGCGCGCACCTATTGATAATGACCTTGGAAATAATACTCACATCCGCAATCGTGTATGGAGGGATGCGGGAAGGGACCGGGAGGTAAGAAATATATCTCTTATCCGGTCTTCTCCGGATATTGCCGTTGTTACCATGTTATTCGAACTTGTGGATAAGGAGGGTGATCATATTGCCGATCACTCAACCGTCTATACTGTATATGGGTCTGGTGACGTGAAGGTTGAGAACCAATTCACCATGATTAAGGAGGATCTGCCTGAAATATTAAGGTTTGGAATGAACCTGGTTATGCCGGTTGATTATGACATGATGACCTGGCTTGGACGGGGTCCTCATGAATCTTATGAAGACCGGAAGACCAGTGCCTTTGTAGGGCTCTATTCTGGCAGTGTTGCCGAACAGTACTGGCCATATATAAGACCACAGGAAAACGGTAACAAGACTGATGTGCGGTGGGTTGCTATTACTGATCCAGAAGGGAACGGGTTATTGTTTAAAGGTATGCCGCTGCTCTCTGTGAGTGCTCATCATAATATACTTGAAGATTTTGAATCACTCGACCGCACGGCCTACTCTGAACAGGATGATGATTTGTCAGACCAGCCCGGTAACCGTCATACAACTGATGTCAGGCCCCGGGATCTGACCTCGGTGAATATCGATTACAAACAGATGGGAGTCGGTGGTGACAATAGCTGGGGAGCCAGAACACATCCCCGGTACAGACTGACTGAAAGAGAGTATAACTACTCATTCATTATCAGCAGTCTCAGTCCGGGTGATGATCCGGTAACCAAAGCTCACAGCCTCTGATAATTTTAACAGGTAACCTCTGCTGCTGTTAAATCATAATTATTATATTTACAATGTTTAATTGAAAATCTATGATACTGTGTAACACAAAAATACATGATCAAAAATTAAATATGACTTACCTGAAGAATATAATTAATTTATTATAAGCTATATAGCCAATCGTTTATTCGTATTCATTTAAAGCTGAAAATAACTTCAAAAACTGTAATTATGGAATATCTAAAAGGAGATAAAGAATTTTTCAAGGGAATCGGGAAAATCAAGTATGAGGGACCAAAGTCCCGGAACCCCCTTGGTTATCGTTATTATGATGAGAACAAGGTTGTTGCCGGCAAAAAGATGAAAGATCATTTTCGCTTCGCCGTTGCTTACTGGCACAGCCTGTGCGGAACCGGTGGCGATCCTTTCGGACCGGGTACCAAGGTTTTTCCATGGGACCAGGGTTCTGATCCTATCGTGAAGGCAAAAAACAAAATGGATGCAGCCTTTGAGTTTATTACAAAGATGGGCATACCGTTTTACTGTTTTCATGACTATGACCTTGTTGCAGAGGCCGACACTATTATTGAGTCGGAAAAGAGGCTTCATGCAATGGTTGATTACGCAAAAGAAAAGCAGAAAGCATCAGGTGTTAAGCTGCTTTGGGGAACAGCCAACCTTTTTTCGCACCCCAGGTATATGAACGGTGCAGCTACCAATCCTGATTTCAACGTTGTAACCCATGCTGCTACTCAGGTTAAGAATGCCATAGATGCCACCGTTGCTCTTGGTGGCGAGAACTATGTTTTCTGGGGGGGCAGGGAAGGATATTTTTCTCTGCTGAATACCAATATGAAAAGGGAGGTTGAGCATATGGCAAGATTCCTGACGATGGCAAGGGACTATGGCAGGAAGAACGGTTTTAACGGCACATTCCTCATTGAGCCTAAGCCAATGGAACCTACTAAGCACCAGTATGATTACGATGCTGCCGCGATTATAGGTTTTCTGAATAAATACGGGCTGGCAGGTGACTTCAAGCTTAATATTGAAGTTAATCATGCCACTCTGGCAGGACACACTTTCCAGCATGAGCTTCAGGTGGCTGCAGATAACGGTTTGCTTGGAAGTATTGATGCCAATCGTGGTGACTACCAGAATGGATGGGATACCGACCAGTTCCCGATCAATCTGTATGAGCTTGTTGAAACCATGCTGGTAATAATTGAAGCCGGAGGTTTTAAAA
>SKND01000181.1 GCA_007120695.1 Bacteroidales bacterium
CCGGAAATTATCGGACCGGTGCCGAATCAGAATCTGCACGGAACAGGCAGGACCGATATGGTAATTGTTACTCACCCGGACTTTATTAGTCAGGCAGCACAACTGGCAACTCACCGTCAAAAAAACGATGGCCTCGAAGTTCTGGTGGCAACGCCTGAACAGATCTACAATGAGTTCTCGTCAGGAAAGCCTGACATCACCGCCATCAGGGATTTCATGAAAATGCTTTATGACAGGGCTGAATCAGAGCCGGAGATGCCACGCTACCTTTTACTTTTTGGTAAAGGTTCATATGACAACCGGCCAGGCAACCCCTCGGCGATGAACTTTATTCCCACTTACCAGTCCCCAAACTCAATCCGCCCAACCCAGTCATTTGTGAGCGACGACTTTTACGGGCTGCTTGATGACGGAGAGGGTGAGTTTGAGGGACTTGTAGACATTGGCACAGGCCGTTTACCGGTTTCATCACCTGAACAGGCACAGGCAGTTGTAAACAAGATAATTAATTACAACACCGCCGGGAAAAAAGGGGATTGGCAAAATATTCTCTCCTTTATTGGTGATGACGGCGACAACAACATCCACATGCGTGATGCAGATATTCTGGCTGAAGGGGTTAAGAGTAATTATCCTGTATATAATATTGAGAAAATCTACCTGGATGCATGGCCCAAAATAGGAACATCGCTGGGACAAAGATATCCCGGGGTTAACCAGGCTATTTCAGAAAGGATCAGGAAGGGGTCACTTATTATAAATTATACTGGTCATGGAAATGAATTAAGGCTGGCAGATGAAAATATTATTGACATCAACGATGTTCTTTCGTGGAACAACCGTGACCGCCAGCCTGTATTTATGACGGCTACATGTGAATTCAGCCGGTTTGACAACCCTGAAAGAGTATCGGCAGGAGAGATGCTTCTGCTTAACCCGGATGGCGGAGGTATAGCATTATTTTCCACGACCAGGCTGGTATATGCGACCCCTAACTTTTTCCTGAATCAGAATTTCTACAGGTTTATTCTGGAAAGGTATTATAGCGGCAGGGAGATGCGCCTTGGTGATGTCATGAGACTTACAAAAATAAATTCCGGTTCAGGCATCAATAAAAGGAATTTTACTTTGCTTGGTGATCCATCGATGAAGCTGGCAATTCCGGATTACCGGATAGAGGTAACATCAATAAATGAATCACCGGTATCAGAGACTCCAGATACTCTGAGAGCCCTTGGCAAGGTGACCGTTTCAGGCCGGATAGTCACGTCAGGCGGAGTCCCGGCTGATGATTTCAATGGAATGGTATATCATACTGTTTATGACAAAAAGCTTGCCAGCACTACACTTGGTAATGACGGTAGCACCCCCTTCAGTTATTCAAGCAGGAGTAATGTAATATATAAGGGGAAAGCATCAGTAACTTCAGGCATTTACAGTTTCAGCTTTATTGTGCCCAAAGATATTGCATATCATTTTGGTAATGGTAAAATAAGCTCATTTGCGGCTGACGGGCTGTCGGATGCCGCAGGTTATTATAAAAATGTCATTATTGGTGGTTCTGACCCCGACGCACAAGTTGATAGCAGGGGACCTGAGATAGAATTGTATATGAACGACCAAAACTTTGTATCAGGAGGCATGACCGACCAGAATCCGAGACTTATTGCATACCTCACTGACAGCAGCGGGATCAATACTGTAGGAAGCGGTATAGGTCATGATATAACACTGTTGATAAATAATGACCCGTCAACACTTCTCGTTCTTAATGATTACTATGTGGCTGATGCCGACAGTTATCAGAGTGGAAAGATTGAGTATCAGTTCTCCGATCTTGAACCGGGAAACTATAACCTGAAACTTAAGGCGTGGGATGTCTTCAATAATTCTTCGGAAACCGGGATTGAATTCCAGGTTGCAGAATCAGCAAGACTCACACTCAGGAACGTATTCAACTACCCTAATCCCTTTACACAAAATACAACCTTTCATTTTGAACACAATCGTCCTGATAATCCCATGGATCTATTGATACAGATTTTCACTGTAGCAGGCAGGCTTGTGAAGACAATTGATGCATCAGTTCATACTCCGGGATTTAAGCCGGAACCGGTACCATGGGACGGAAAGGATGATTATGGCGACAGGATCGGGCGAGGGGTTTATATCTACAGGCTAAGATTGCGGTCAGCCGACGGGGAAACAGCAGAAAAATATGAAAAGCTGGTCATACTAAAATAGCTGTTTTGTTTGTTTTACATAAGTATCAGCCCGGTATAAACACCAGATTTGCTATCAGGGTCTTGTTTTACTTTATATAATACCGTAATTTACTTAATTATTATATTTTTGCACACTCTAACCTCTAGATAAGAATATGGTCAAGAATCCTTTTTTGTTGTTCACACTATTAGTGCTCTTCCAGATTTTTCAGGGATCCGTTGCAGCGCAGGATCTTACCCCTTATGAATTGGGGGGACAATTAAACGTAGTACATGTTGCAGTCCCCTTCCTTACTGTAGCCCCTGATTCAAGAGCAGGTGCTATGGGTGACGCCGGTATAGCTACTAGTCCCGATGTATATTCAATGCACTGGAATCCGGCCAAGTTTGCCTTTACTGAAAATGATTTCGGAGCCGCCCTCTCTTATACACCCTGGCTGAGAAGCCTCATCAACGACATCAACCTTGCACATCTGGCAGGTTATAAAAGGTTAGACAACTACCAGGTCATTGCAGCATCACTAACATATTTTTCTTTGGGTGAGATAATTTTTACCAACATGGCGGGTGAACCTGACGGCCAGCATACCCCAAATGAATTTGCCGTCGATGCCGCCTATTCAAGGCTGTTCTCGGAGAATTTCAGCGGGGGTGTGGCTTTCAGGTATATCAGATCAGACCTTACAGGCGGAGCTTACGTGCAAGGAATGGCGTCGAAGGCTGCCCAGGCCTTTGCTGCCGACGTATCGGCATATTACAGGAATGATATATCGGTATCTGACCTGCCGGGGAGACTGGCACTGGGCATGAATATTTCAAACATTGGCAACAAGATCACATATTCAGATAATCAAAACGCACAGTTTATTCCGATCAACCTCGGTATCGGAAGTTCGTTAAGGCTCGATCTGGACCCCTATAACAGTCTTGCACTAGCACTTGATCTGAATAAACTGCTTGTGCCTACTCCTCCTGTCTACCATCAGGATATGGTTGATGATGAAGGGAATCCGGTAATCAGGGCAGGACTAAATCCGAATGTATCTGTTCCCATGGGAATGTTGCAATCATTCTATGATGCCCCCGGTGGTTTCAGAGAAGAGCTTCGTGAGATTTTCTATTCATTTGGAATGGAGTACTGGTATATGAACCAGTTTGCAGTCAGAGGAGGCTATTACCACGAACATGAAACCAAAGGTAACCGGAAATATTTTACTACCGGTATAGGATTGAAGCTGAATGTTTTCGCACTTGATATTGCCTACCTGATCCCGGTATACCGAACAAATCCCCTGGCAAATACTCTCAGGTTCTCCCTGGCATTCGATTTTGAGGGTCTGAGACGAAGCAGTCCGGATGAAAGACTTTGATAAAATTCCGGCTGACACATGAAGCTAAGAACCGGTATCGGATTTGATGTTCATCAGCTTGCAGAAGGCAGACGCCTGGTTCTGGGAGGTATCGAAATACCTCATGAGAAAGGCTGTGTTGCTCATTCTGACGGTGATGTGCTTATTCACGCTATTTGCGATGCACTTCTGGGTGCAGCAGCCCTTGGGGATATAGGTGTGCACTTCCCTGATACCAGCAATAAATACAAGGATATCGACAGCAGGATCTTACTCGGCAAGGTTTGTTCGCTTATTTACGAAAAGGGTTTTGAAATAAGCAACATTGATTGTGTCATATCATTGCAAAAGCCAAAAATAAGAGATTATATTCAGGGCATGCGATCATCGATTGCAAATATTCTTGGTATTGACCCCGGCGATGTATCGGTCAAGGCAACTACAACAGAAAAACTCGGATTCGTAGGGCGTGAAGAGGGTGTTTCAGCCTGGGCAACTGTCCTGATCGCAAAAGATTAATATACTTTAGGGCAACCAGTTTATGAGTCGCCGCTAACAGGTCAAAAAAAAATTTGCATGGTATTACAAATATTGGAGTTTTGTAAAAAAACCTTAATTTCGACCCATCTAAACATATAAATAAACAGCCTCTATATGACAACAAAAAAAACTCTTGTCCTGGGTGCAAGCCCAAATACAATAAGATTTTCTCACAAAGCCGTCAAAAGCCTTCAGCGTCATGATGTGCCTGTGGTACCGGTTGGCATTAAAAATGGTGAGATTGGTGGTATTGAGATTATTAAAGACAAACCGGAAATTGATGACATTCATACTGTGACGCTGTATGTCGGACCGGCACGGCAAAAAGAGTATTACTCATGGCTGTTATCCCTGAATCCTTCACGTATTATTTTCAACCCGGGAACAGAAAACCCGGAATTTATGGAGATGGCCAAAAAAGAAGGAATTGAGGTACTGGAAGATTGCACTCTGATTATGCTTAGCTCGGGGAGATACTGATCATAAAGGCACATATACCTCATATAACCAGCCAACTATCAGGAAGTATTTCATTATTCTGTCAGATGTAATATCCAAATCCCTGATGATAGTTTAGTTCCGCTTTTCGAATACCGCCGTATAATCATCCGTATCGATCCTGTAGTTCCAGTTGATTTTGCGTAAATTGGTTGTTGCAGTGCCACTTCCAGAGATAGTGAAATTGTTACGGCGTGAGTCCTGAACCGTCTGTCCCGGAATAGTAAGAATAAGTCCGCTAATGCTGGCCTCAACCTCGACAATCATATCCAGGTTTCCGAAATTCCCAATTATTATCCTGGTTTCGTCACCTGAAATATACTCTATCCCAACAATAAATGTCTGCGGTCCATGCGCTTCACTGTTTTCGGTAACATTCCATGTTCCCTCCAGGGAACGCGGACCAAATAGCTCGTCGTCACAGGATACAGCTGCCCAAACGATTATTGTCATCGCGATGACAAGCCGGATTCTTTTCATAGTTTTTTCTTTTAAATTACCGAATCTATCAAATCATCATCAGCCATATTGGGCAAAGTAACCTTAAGCAGTGGTGTACGCTGCATTTCACGCTGTATTGTCGATATTGCTCCTTTGCTCCTTGCCCAGCTCCTGCGGGCAATCCCGTTGTTTACATCCCAGTGAAGCATCATGGCCAACCGCCGGTCTGCCTCCCCGGAACCATCAAGAAGCATGCCAAACCCGCCGTTTATTACCTCACCCCAGCCAACTCCTCCTCCATTGTGAATTGAAACCCAGGTAGCACCACGAAAAGAGTCGCCAATAACATTGTGGATGGCCATATCGGCCGTAAAAGCAGAACCATCGTAGATATTGGAGGTTTCCCTGAAAGGAGAGTCTGTACCTGACACGTCATGATGATCACGTCCCAGCACAACCGGGGCCGAAATCCTCCCTTCCCTTATCGCCTTGTTGAATGCCGCTGCAATTTCAATCCTTCCCTGTGAATCTGCATAAAGGATCCTGGCCTGCGAACCCACAACCAGGTTGTTTTGCCCTGCTTCCCTTATCCAGTGAAGATTATCTTCCAGTTGAAAGCGTATTTCATCTGGTGCCTCATCAAGCATCTCCCCGATCACCTGTGCAGCAATTATGTCGGTAATCTCAAGATCGGCCGGATCGGATGATGTACAAACCCAGCGAAACGGACCGAAGCCATAATCGAAAAAGAGCGGTCCCATTATATCCTGCACATACGAAGGATACTTATAATTGCCCTCTCTGTCAAAAACATCGGCACCCGCCCGTCCCGCTTCAAGAAGAAACGCATTCCCGTAATCCCAGAAATACATACCCCCGGATACAAGTGCATCTATTGCACTAACATGACGGTGAAGTGACTGACGAACATGATCCCTGAACTTCTCAGGGTCACCGGCCATCATAATGTTGGCCTCATCAAAACTTAGGCCGGCCGGATAATAACCACCCGAATAGGGATTATGCAAAGAAGTCTGGTCAGAACCAAGCTCAACCTCCACGCCCTCAGTCACCAGTTTCTCGAGCAAATCAACCACATTTCCTCTATAAGCAATGGAAACAGCCTCTTTACGCTTTTTTGCAAACAATGCACGATGAACCAGTTCGTCAAGATCATCAAAAACCTCATCGACCCATCCCTGAGAAAACCTGGTTTCAATGGCTTTTGGATTTACCTCTGCAACCAGGCATATGCCTCCGGCTATTACGGTCGCCCTGGGCTGTGCACCCGACATACCGCCGAGTCCGCTGGTAACAAATATCTTTCCTGCCAGCCCTTTATCTCCCTTACCGGCAATTCTTCTGCCTGCATTCAGCACGGTGATTGTTGTTCCGTGCACTATGCCCTGGGGCCCAATATACATGAATGATCCGGCCGTCATTTGTCCATACTGGCTTACCCCAAGCGCATTGAATTTTTCATACTCTTCTTTCGAAGAATAATTGGGAATCACCATACCATTAGTTACTACTAAACGGGGGGCCTCCATGTGTGAGGGAAACAATCCCAAAGGATGGCCCGAATAAAGAACAAGGGTTTGTTCATCACTCATTGAGGCCAGGTATTTCATTGTAAGGCGGTACTGTGCCCAGTTCTGAAAAACAGCACCGTTTCCGCCGTATGTGATCAGTTCATGGGGGTGCTGGGCAACAGCATGGTCGAGGTTATTATGCAGCATCAGCATTATAGCGGCGGCCTGAACTGATTTGTGCGGGTAGTCAGATATTCTTCCTGCTTTTATTTCGTATAACGGTCTGAACCTGTGCATGTATATTCTGCCATACTCATCCAGCTCGGCGGCAAACTCTTCTGCAAGGACCTTGTGATGCTTTCGCTCAAAGTACCGGAGTGCATTCCGCAATGCCATCTTCTTCTCCTTTATACTTAATACATCCTTGCGTTTTGGTGCATGATTCACTCTAATGTCATAATCCGGAACCGGAGGAAGATCCTCCGGTATCCCCTCAATTACAGCCTTTTGAAACTCGTCTCTGGTCATAGTTAAACGGGTTAAATTATTGATAATTATCTCTCCGGCCATGACCTGCAGTGATATCCCGACATATCCCTGATTACCGGTTCAGATGCTGATAAGTTATAATTTCTGCTAATACTCATTTAAAAAAACCCCGAACCCTTCTTAAGGATGCGGGGGTTTCACTATCTGGACTTTATATTTTATATTATCTACTATTAAAGGCCCGGGTAAAATATGGGGATATTAATCAATAACTATTCCGGGGCTCCCTCTTTGGTAATGATCTCGCTGTCGACGAGTATCCGTCCGCAATATTCGCAAACAATTATCTTTTTCCTTGAGCGAATATCAAGCTGCCTCTGGGGTGGTATTTTATTAAAACAGCCACCGCACGCATCCCTTTCTACCGGAACCACGGCCAGTCCATTCCTTGCATTCTTGCGAATCCGTTTGTAGGCAAAAAGCAGTCGTGATTCAATCAGGTTTTCAAAGTTGTCAGAACGCTTCTTAAGATCTTCCTCCTCCTTCTGGGTTTCGGAGATAATACTGTTCAGTTCACTCTTTTTATCCTCAAGGTCGCCTGTACGCTCTTCAAGCAATGCCTTGGACTCTGTCTCGAGTATTTTCTTTTCTTCCAGCTGACCGGCAAATTCTTTTATCCTTTTCTCCGACAATTCTATCTCAAGGGTCTGAAATTCAATCTCCTTTGAAAGGGAGTCATACTCCCTGTTGTTTCTCACATTGTCTTGCTGTTCCTGATATTTCTTTATTAATCCCTGGGAGTCGATAATCTCATTTTTCTTTTTCTGTATTGAAACCTCAAGATCTTTCACCTCCTCCTGGATATTTGAGAGTCGTGTCTGCAAACCGGCAATCTCATCCTCAAGGTCCTGGACTTCCAGGGGCAATTCACCCCTCAGGATCTTGATCTTGTCGATTTCCGAATCAATCAGTTGTAATTCAAAGAGAAATCTCAATTTTTCCTCTGTTGATCTTTCTGCCTGTTCCTGTGCTTTTTTAGTTTCGGTTGCCATAGACTTCTAAAAATAATGAATGGGGTTTGTATTTACATCTGAAAAATGAACCGCAAAGTTAGGGAAATTTTTTGTAAGTATCTCATAAAAAATTTCCACGGTAAACTGTTCGCTTTCAAAATGTCCGATATCGGCAATCATCATATCAGGGCCACCATCAAAAAAGTCGTGGTACTTAAAATCACCCGACACAAAGACATCCGCATTGTGTCTTTTGGCTTCTCTTATAAGAGAACTGCCGCTACCACCACAAACAGCCACTCTTTCTATGTCCTTTTCCGGAGGCTTTGTATGTCTTATCGATTTTGTCCCGAATAAAGATTTCAGAAAGCTCAGAAAAGAATAAGGATCGTTATGATTGTTAAGCTCACCAACAATACCCATACCTGCCCGGTCCCAGTGGTTTTGGAGCGCATATATATCGTATGCAACTTCTTCATAGGGATGCGCCTTTATCATACTCTTTATTATGCTGTTTTCGAGAAAAGCCGGAAAAATAGTTTCGACGCGGACCTCTTTCTCATAATGGATTGCACCTGCACTTCCTGCAAACGGTTTTGATTCATCCGACCCTCTGAATGATCCTTCACCTTCAAGATTAAAGCTGCAATGGTCATATTCGCCTATATGGCCTGCACCTGCATTAAATATTGCCTCCCTGACTTTCGGTGCATGAACGGAGGGGACAAAAACAACCAGTTTCCTGAGAATTCCGTCCGCCGGCAATATCACTTGTTGTTTAGACAATCCTATTTTACCGGCAATTCTGCTGTTTACACCACCCCAGGTATTATCAATATTCGTGTGAGATGCAAACAAAGCAATATTTTCCCGAAGAGCCCTCATTACAATACGTTCAACAGGATTTGACCCTGTTATTTTCTTTAATCCTCTAAATATCAATGGATGATGTGATACAATAAGTCCGCACTTCTTCAATATTGCTTCTTCAACAACATCCTCAGTTACATCCAGACATAACAAAACGGCATCAATTTCCTTCTCTTTCTCTCCCACCAGCAAACCAGCATTGTCATATGATTCCTGCAAGGCAGGTGGAGCAAATTTCTCAAGAACTTTTGTGATATCTTTGACTTGCATGTAATTAAATTTTATATAGGTAAATGTATATTAAATTTTTTCGGCGTAAAATTACATACAGATTCATGAAAAAAAATTTATTGGAAAGATATAAATTTGACTCTTTCAGAACAATGAATTTGTGTTATGTTTTGAATGAAAGGTTTATCTTACAGATATAAAAAAAGACCGGATATAATATGTCCGGCCTTATGTATTTTGCGGGGTGAATTTTTAATTCTCGTGTCCCAGGATCAATCTGTCGCTATTCAGAAACAGGGTAATGTTAAAAGGATTTAGAGACTTTCCTTTATCTCGATAAGTATGCCCCTGACGTCTTTCAGTATCTTAACAAGTTCAAAATTCTTAACGGTGTCATCGCGGTTCTCCCTGAGTTTTTTCTTGGCACCCTTTAGTGTCATCCCCCTGCCCTTGACCAGTTCATGTATAAGATAGAAGTTATTGATATCGTCAATTGTAAAAAAACGGTTTCCCTTTTTGTTCTTTTTTGGCTTTATTATATCAAACTCTTTTTCCCAGTAACGAATTAGCGAGGTATTAACATTGAACATGTCGGCAATCTCTCCGATGGAGTAGTAAAGCTTCTCAACTTTTTTCTCTTTATAAGGCACAGCAACAGGATTATTTTACATACCAAGAAAAGAGCCTCCCTGTAATGACATCTCAATCATGGCATCATACTCGTCTGCCGACAGGTCATTAAAATAATAATTGATCGGATCAACAGCCCGTCCGTTAAGCCTTACTTCATAATGCAGATGGGGAGCAGTTGATGCCCCGGTATTACCAACAAATCCTATCACATCACCTCTTTTGACTTCCTCTCCCACTCTTACATTTACCTCATCAAGATGGGCATAAAAAGTTCTGTAACCATAACCATGGTCAATCTCGATAAAGGTACCATAGTCTCTTCTGGCTCTGGATCTTATAACCCTTAAAACCACTCCCTTCCCTGTTGAATATACATCTGTGCCCAGCGGTGCGGAAATATCGTGACCGCTATGGTGATGCGGTGTTTTATAAATAGGATGAATACGTCTTCCAAAAAAACCGGCAATCCTTCTCTGGTCCCTTATTGCAACCGGCTGGATTGAAGGTATGCTGGCAAGCATTATCTCTTTGTTTACAGCAAGATCGATTACTTCATCATATGAGGTGGACTGCACGTATGCCTGTTTTTTAAGTATATCAAGTCTTCTGGCAGTCTCTATTATCAGATCACTGTTGTCATAGCCATCAAGCTCGGCATAGCGGTTTACACCACCAAACCCGGCTGTTCTGATAGACTTGGGTATCGGCTCTGAATTGAAAACTACCCTGTAAATATTGTCGTCACGATTCTGAATATCCTCCATAACATAGCTCATATGGTCAAGCTGTTTGTTAAGTATCTCATACTGGAGGCTCATCTGTGTAACCTCCCTTTTAAGAATCTTCTCCTTTGGCAGATCAAAGAAGTGACTGAAAACAAGAAAGTAGATGACAGCCAGTACTGCACTTGCAGACAAGTAGGTCAAAAAGTTCATTAACTTATCCCTGAAGGTATGGTTAATCTGGTCGTACTGTAGGGAATCGGGATTAAATTTGTATTTCTGTTTTACCATAAATCTGATTTTGAAGCAAATAACCTAAATTATTTATACTATTCAACAAATCTAAATGAATTAAACTAATTTTACAAAATTGTTTGCAAGAAAATAAAATACAATTAACTCAAAATAACATATCAATATGTTTATAAAAATAAAGTAGTTTTTTATGAATTCCAATCATCTCAGGTCACTTTTTCTGAATTTCTTCAGTAATAAAAACCATAAAATCCTCCCCTCCGCTCCCATCGTCGTCAAGAACGATCCGAGTCTCATGTTCACCAATGCCGGCATGAACCAGTTCAAGGATTTTTTTCTCGGCACAAGGCAACCGGATCATCCAAGAGTTGCCAACTCACAGAAATGTCTCAGGGTGTCAGGTAAACACAACGATCTTGAAGAGGTTGGTCATGACACCTATCACCATACTATGTTTGAGATGCTTGGCAACTGGTCGTTCGGAAACTATTTCAAAGAAGATGCTATCAAATGGTCATACGAATTTCTGGTAAAAGAGTTACATATTTCTCCCGAAAGGTTGTATGCTACAATATTTGAAGGAAGCGAACAGGAAAACCTTGGCACTGACAATGAAGCTGCAGAGTGCTGGAAAAAATACCTTCGGGAGGAACAGGTACTTCCGGGATCCAAAAAAGATAATTTCTGGGAAATGGGCGATACCGGACCATGCGGACCTTGTTCTGAATTACATATAGATATAAGGCCGGATGAGGAGAGAATAAAGACCTCCGGAGCATCACTGGTCAATAAGGATCACCCCCTGGTTATTGAGATATGGAACCTGGTGTTCATACAGTATAACAGGAAGGCAGACGGATCACTGGAAACACTTCCTTCAAAACACGTTGACACAGGAATGGGGTTTGAGCGATTATGTATGGTAGTACAGGATAAGAGATCAAGTTATGATACTGACCTTTTTCGTCCCATCATTGATGAAATATCGCAGATAACCGGGAAACCATACGGGACTGATAATAACAGTGATATTGCAATGCGGGTTGTTGCAGACCACCTGAGAACCCTGGCGTTTTCGATTGCCGACGGTCAGATACCATCCAACAATAAGGCCGGATACGTAATCAGACGGATACTCAGAAGGGCCATCAGATACGGTTTCAGCTTTTTGGGTCAGTCAGAACCTTTTATCCATAAGCTTCTGCCATCACTTATCAGAATTATGGGTGAGGCATATCCCGAACTTGTGGCCCAACAGCAACATATAAAGAGGGTCATCAGGGAGGAGGAGATTGCGTTTCTGCGTACTCTGGAGACCGGAATAAAGATGCTCGACCAGATCATTGAAAGGTCAGATTCAAAGGAAATTGACGGAAAAATCGCATTTGAACTCTACGATACATACGGGTTTCCCCCTGACCTTACCGGATTGATTTTGCGGGAAAAAGGCTATACTCTTAACCAGGAAGATTTCAGTGAGCAAATGGAAGCTCAGAAAAACAGATCAAGAAAGGATGCCAGGGTTGAAGCAGGCGACTGGACAATTGTAGTAAACAGCAAAGAAGAAGAGTTTGTAGGGTATGACCAGCTGGAAGCAGAAGTCGAAATTACAAGATATCGTAAAATCAAATCGAAAGGTAAGGAGATGTACCAGATGGTATTCAACAAGACACCTTTCTATGCCGAAAGTGGAGGACAGATAGGTGATACGGGGACCCTTACCAACGGGAACGAAAAAATCAGGATAGTCAACACCTTGAAGGAGAACGAGCTTAATATACACCTTACAGACAGACTACCCGCGAATACAGGAAAATCATTCAGAGCTATAGTAGACAGGGAGAAAAGGATGCTTACAGCCAATAACCATACTGCTACCCATCTGCTTCACGATGCTTTAAAGGATGTTCTGGGCAATCATGCTGAACAAAAAGGCTCGCTTGTTCACTATGACTATCTGCGGTTTGATTTTTCACATTTCCGGAAGCTTAGTGATGAGGAGATCAGTACTATTGAAAACCTGGTAAACCGGAAAATACGGGAAAATATTTCCCTGGAGGAACAGCGCAAGATACCCATCGAGGAAGCAAAAGCCGCGGGAGCGATCTCACTTTTCGGCGAAAAATACGGCAACCAGGTACGTACCATAAGATTTGGGAGATCAATCGAGCTTTGTGGAGGAACACATGCCGACCTGACCGGTCAGATAGGTCTGTTCAAGATTACTTCAGAATCTGCAATAGCAGCGGGAATCCGAAGAATTGAAGCAATAACGGGTGCCCGTGCCGAAGAGTGGGTGAATGATCATATCAGCAAGCTTACACAAATAAAATCGTTGCTCAAAAGCACAGGCGATCCTATTAAGTCGGTTGAACAACTGATAAAAGAAAAGGCACGGCTTGAGAAACAACTTGACCGGTTCAAAATGGATCAGGCCAGCAGCCTGAAGTCGGTTCTCCTTGAAAAGATAAAAATAGTTGGTAACACCTCAGTAATCACAGCCAAAATAGATGCCGATTCACCGGGAACATTAAAGGATATAGCCTTCCGGTTAAAAAGTGAAGTTCAGGGACTGGTACTGGTACTTGGTGCAGAAGTATCAGGTAAGGCACATCTGGCAGTTATGGTATCCGAAGATATCGTAGAGAGCCACAACCTAAAAGCAAATGAAATTATCCGTTCAATTTCAGGCCATATAAAGGGTGGCGGCGGGGGTCAAACATTTTTTGCAACTGCGGGAGGAAAGGATCCGGCGGGGATTGACGCTGCAATAAAAGAGGCGCTGGATATCATAATAGCTGCACTTCAATAGCTAACATTCAGCAAGATACTCTTATCTTATAACAACCTGTTTAGTCAGCAAAACATATCATCCGGTCAATAACATCAAGCGCTCCGGTATAAAATCAGAATGTTCTTGTCATGCTATCCGGCACAACTATAATAAAGTTTGCCCTGCCGGCTATATCATCATTAATAATGTCTGGAGCCTCACTTGTGGTTGTAGATATAGTAACTATTCTCAAGTCAGGATTGTGATGCATAAGATACCAGTATATCCCTTCAAAATTATCGGAATGGTAAGTGCCGTGGAAATGTATGAGAAGATCACCGTGTGACCAGTTTTCAAGAATAAAATGGGCCATGGTTGCATCTTTTATTGCCTGTGCTTTAGGCAGGTTTTCATTGGCATGCCCCATACCATGGCTGCTCATCTCCAGCATTGATTTATAACCCGGCAAATCCGGATCATAAGGTATTGGCAGCGGAGCAACAAAAGCCAATGCCTCAGTTGAAATTGACTCCAGCGTATCGAACCCCCCTTGAAAAACCAGATTTGCATACCGTCTGGGAATATTCGAAGCTATGAAATCAAGCGAGTTTTTCCGGGCAAACTCCACCAATGGCTTATAATCGGTCTTATAGTTATTCCATAGTCTCGCCTCATCTTCAAACCTTGATTCTGAAATCAGCCCGCTAACATACTCATTAATAATCAGCTGATTATCAGCCTCAAACATTTCTGCTGCAAGTATCAGATTCCTTTCCGCACCTTTATAAAGATCTTTTGTAACTTCAAATTGCAGCCAATGAGAAATAGGGTTGTCATGCAGTTCGCCAAAAAGCACTATATCTGCCTTGCTCAGGTTCCTTATCATATTGCGGTAACTTACCTCCCTTCCATTTTCATTGTATAATTTATAAGCCGGCTTGTGACGGTCAAAACCTGTAAATACTAACGAGCCAATAATAAATAACCAAATCTGTAATTTCATGTGAACGAATTAGGTTAATAAAGTTAATATCCACTTAGTTATATTTAGCACGGAATTGAATTCCGGTATTTCTAACCCATGGATCCCCCTGGTTTGTTCATCTCTTTTTGTGTGACTTGGCATATGGATGATTCATAATAAAATTGTATTAAATCACATAATAGCCAGTCACCGAATAACCATAACATTCAAAATAAACCCGTATCATCCTTCGATAGGAACAGCCGGTAAATCATTTGGTTTAATTTGCAGGAAAAATTTACTCAGAGACGATGCAATTTAAGAAAATCATGAATATAAACTCCCAATAATGGCAAGTGACACCAAGATATTGACCGGTCGAATTTTTACAATATTGTCATCATTTTTTAAATACTGTTTTTCAAACTATTAAACAATTTTTTATTTTATTTTTGACCGCAAGATGGATTCTGGTCGAACAATTTGAGTTAAAATGCTATATATTTGTTCAATTCAAATATTCATAAAAACAAATATTATGCAAGTAACCAGAACCTTTGACATTCTAACTGCATTCAGTCAAAAATGGCCCGGGAAAGAAGATGCACTGGCATCAAAACAGAACGGAGAATGGAAGAAATACAGCATTTCAGAGTATGCTGAAATGGCTGAACTGTTTTCCTGCGGCCTCCTGAGTCTCGGATTCAGCAAGGGAGACAAAATAGCAACAATTTCAAATAACCGGCCGGAGTGGAATTTTGCAGATATGGGTATGTCGGCAATCGGGGTTGTGCATGTACCTATATATCCGACAATAAGTGACCAGGAGTTTGAATACATTCTTGAGCACTCTGATGCCGGCATGCTTATCGTATCCGACAAGTCTCTGTACACCAGGCTCAAACCTGTATCAGACAAAATTTCCGGATTGAAACACCTGTACACTTTTAACCATATCGAAAGCGCATCAAACTATACTGAAATAATAGAGTTGGGCAGAAAGAATGCCGAAAAATATAAAGAAGACCTGGAAAAAATAAAAGAGGGCATCAATCCTGATGATACCGTCTCAATTATTTATACATCAGGAACAACCGGAGTGTCAAAGGGAGTAATGCTTTCACACAATAATATTATAACCAATGTGAAAGCCGTTGACCCGCGATTCAACATTACTCCCGACTTCAAGGTTTTGAGCTTCCTCCCTCTGTGCCACATTTATGAGAGAATGGTTAACTATATATACCAGTACAAGGGAGTCAGCATCTATTATGCTGAAAGCATGGGGACAATTGCCGACAATCTCAGGGAACTGAAAGTAAATCTTTTTGTAACGGTACCACGCCTTTTGGAAAGAGTATATGATAAAATAATAGGAAAAGGAAAGGATCTGAAAGGCATCAAAAAAGTGATATTTTTCTGGGCAGTCTCTCTTGGCCTTAAATACAAGGATACCGGGAACAACTGGTGGTATAATCTCAGACTTAAAATTGCACGGAAGCTGATCTTCAGCAAATGGCAACAGGCTCTCGGCGGAGAGATCAGATTTATTATGACAGGAGGGGCGGCAATACAGGTACGTCTTGCCAGGATATTCTGGGCAGCCGGGATACCGGTTCTTGAAGGATACGGACTTACGGAGACCTCTCCCGTTTTGGCGGTTAACTACTTCGAAGAACCGGACAACGTAAGATTTGGCACTGTCGGACCTCCGCTTGACAATGTTGAGATTAAAATTGCCGAAGACGGTGAAATACTGGCCAAAGGTCCAAATATAATGAAGGGGTATTATAAGGACCCACAACAAACCTCTGAGGTAATTGACAGCGAAGGCTGGTTCCATACCGGTGATATCGGTATTATAACAGAGGGCAGATTTCTGAAAATAACTGACCGGAAAAAGGAGATATTCAAGACCTCCAGCGGCAAATATATTGCCCCTCAGGTTATTGAGAACAAAATAAAAGAGTCACTTTTTATTGACCAGGCCATGGTTGTTGGTGAGAATGAGAAATTTGTCTCAGCCCTTATATCACCCAACTTTGAGTTTTTGCACAACTGGTGCTCCATACATAAAGTGAGCTTCAGGGATAATACTGAATTGATAAAAAACCCCCAGGTTGTGGCCAGGTACCAAAAGGAAATAAATATGGTAAATGAAGGACTTGGCTTGACAGAGCAGATAAAAAGATTCAGGCTGGTGCATGAAGAGTGGGGCCCGCTTACGGGTGAACTGAGTCCTACTTTAAAATTGAGAAGGAATGTAGTGTACGACAAATATGATCATCTGATGCAGGAAATATACGGGCACAGTGGAAATAAGGACGAAGCTGAAATGCTGGATAAAATGAGGAGAAAGACTGCTAACAATTCGGTTAACAAAAAATAACAATTATCTGCAGGAACCAACTTGAGAGCAAGTTGAGAGAGTCCGGCAACAAGGCATTTAAAACAGTCCGTATATAAGGCAGCTTTCAGGTGAATGAATCTGAAAGCTGCCTTTTTATTAACCAATGCCTGGCAGTGAGCAAAGTAGCATTGTTACATTCCTGATAATTATATAAAATCAGAGATGCCGGTTACTCTCTTTTTGTCAGTCCGCTTTTCCGCAGAAAAAACAAACCGGCAAAAGTAATCAACCCGTTCACAACCACCAGCTCATAACCAAAACTGTATCCATTCAGAAGTGCAACAGAGTTTCTATCCAGCAGCCAGGTAAGGAAAGGAGAGAGAACCGCAATAAGGGGCACCCACCTGTCTTTTACTTCAAAACGTGTGAAAATCCCGAAAGAGAACAAGCCAAGCAACGGACCATAGGTATATCCAGCCACTGTGAACAGCACGCTTATAACACTCTGATCATTAATCATCCTGAAAAGAATAATAACAATACCAAGGGTGACCGCCATTACAATATGCACCAATTTCCGAGTTCTTACCAGACCCCTTTCATCCTGCGACCCGGCATCCAGAATATCAATTGTAAAGGAAGTAGTAAGGGCCGTGAGGGTTGAATCAGCACTTGAATATGTTGCAGCAACCAGTCCGACGATAAAAAACACCATAATGAAACCCGGCAGATATCCCTGGGTGGCTATAACGGGAAAGATATCATCGGCCCTTTCCGGCAAATGTATGCCGGTTTGTGATGCGAAAAGAAGTAACAGGATACCAAGTGATAACAATAACAACTTAACCGGCACAAGGGCAACACTAAACCAGTACATATTCCTTTTAGCATCCCTTAAATTCCTGCAGCTTAAATTCTTCTGCATCATATCCTGATCAAGACCGGTCATAACAATAGCTATAAAAACTCCTCCGACAAACTGCTTCATAAAATGACGGCTGTCTTTCCAGTCGTCAAAAAAGAATATCCTTGAATATTCGCTTGAACCTATCTCTCTCACCATGGACCCAAAACCAAGCTGAAGTTCACCTGCCAGGATCCAGACTGTTGCTCCTGCAGCGATCAGCATGAACAATGTCTGCAAAGTGTCAGTCCATATTATTGTTTTTATCCCTCCCCTGAATGTATACAGCCAGATAAGAAAGATTGTAATAACCACCGTTGCATAAAAGGGTATTGACCATGCATCGAATACGGTAATCTGCAATACTCCTGCCATAAGATAGACCCTGAAAGAAGCTCCGGCGAGACGCGAAATAAGAAAAAACAAGGCTCCGGTTTTATATGAACTGTTTCCAAACCTCATATTAAGGTATGTGTATATGGAGGTCAGGTTCAACCTGTAATAGAGCGGCATTAAGAGATTGGCAATTATATAATAGCCAACAAGGTACCCAAGAACCATCTGCATATAAGACAAACTGCTCTCCCCTACCCAGCCAGGTATGGATATGAATGTGACACCCGACAGAGTAGCTCCTATCATTCCGAATGCCACAATATACCAGGGTGACTGCCTGTTCCCAAGGAAAAAAGCTGCATTTCCACCACTCTTCCCTGTAATCCGGGAAATCAGGATTAATAGCAGAAAATAGGCAAAGACTATCGACAAAACATAAATTGGCGACATCCTGATGGTTCTGTTTTTTTAGTGAGTTATTGCCAGGTTGAAATAAATGCAAGGTTACACAAAAATAAATTAAACTGGTTAATCATTCTATCAGGTGATTTTGAGATCAAGCTTTCTAAATAGAGCCCCTTCAGACACTGACTTAGTAGACAGACTAAATAGAGTCCGTTCAGACACTGACTTAATAGACAGACTAAATAGAGTCCGTTCAGACACTGACTTTATTTACAAACTCTAAAAAATGGTTATTAAATAGCTAATCAATGTTTGTTAATACCCGGGATTGATAGTAATTTTGCCTTGAAAAACAGATACCGTGAATCACGACCACTATCCGTCCAAATTACTCGAAACGGCAACATCAGAGTTTGCAAGCCTTCCGGGCATAGGCAGGAAAACAGCTCTCAGGCTGGTATTGCACCTGCTGAAACAGGATTTAGCTGATGTAGAGAGGTTTTCATCATCTTTGCTGCAACTGAAAAAAGAGATAAGACATTGCTCGTATTGTCATAATATTTCAGACACCGAAACATGCAGCATATGTTTAGACAGTAAACGTGATAACTCGCTGGTATGCGTGGTCGAAAACATAAGGGATGTTATGTCCGTTGAGAACACCCGTCAATATCCGGGTCTTTATCATGTGCTTGGTGGAATAATATCACCCATGGACGGAACCGGACCAGGTGATCTCAATATTCTTTCACTCGAAGAAAAAGTTGCAGGAGGCGGGATTAGAGAGGTTATTCTTGCCCTAAGCACAACGATGGAGGGAGACACAACAAATTTCTACATATACAGAAAACTGAACAAATACCCGGTTAAAATTTCAACAATTGCCAGGGGAGTCTCCATTGGTGACGAACTTGAATATGCAGATGAGGTTACGCTGGGTCGTTCCATTGCAAACCGCACACTCTTTGAGTCCTCTTTTAATAATGGAAAAGCATACTGATTTTATTTAAAAGTCCGAACCTTTTTCTGTTTTTTCCGTAAATCTATCTAAAGTAAGATGCAGATAAGTTTGCCGGCATTCAGCCGGCAGCATCATTAACATAAATCCCAGAAATGATGTTGCATACTATAACAGGGGAATGGCATTTCTCAGATCAGGTAACCCGGTTCATGCGTGTGTTGATTTCCATACGGCCTGCCAGATTGGAAGCCGAAGTGCTTGTCAGATGATTATCATGGAGTGCCAGTAGAAATTACGTGTTATTCGGCTATTTTTTTTTAAACCCTTCAAAATATTTGCTGTTGATCATTACAATTTGCAACTTCGTAAAGTTATGAGACTCGATTCTATCAGCTTCTTCGGCAAACTATAAATCATAAGGCTATGGTCAGCGATCTGAATAAGATATTCAACAGGCAAATCACTTCACAGAAGAAATCTGCCATACGTGAAGTCCTCAAGCTCACCCAGCTACCGGACATCATATCCTTTGCAGGAGGACTTCCTTCTCCGGATTCTTTTCCTGTAGAACATCTCAGAAAAATAGTATGTGAGTTGTTTGACTCTGATGATGCATTCCAGGCCCTGCAATACGGTACAACCGAAGGAGATATTCAGCTCAGGAAACTACTGGTTGACCGGTACATAAAACAGGGACTGGATATCGGAACAGAGAATTTGATAATAACTACAGCCTCCCAGCAGGCACTCGACCTGCTCCCTAAAATCTTCGTAGATCCGGGAGATAAGATTATTTGCGGATTGCCTTCCTACCTTGGAGGTATAAGCGCTTTCAGCTATTATGGTGCAAAGATGGAAGGGATTTATCTTGACAAGCACGGAATGAGGTCTGATCTCCTGAATGAGAGGCTTAAAAAGATGAAAGCATTCGGGGAGAAACCAAAATTCATCTATATCATACCCGACTTTCAGAATCCGGCAGGCATTACAATGCCTGAGTCCCGCAGGCAGGAGATAATTGATATTGCCAGGAAGCATGATGTTCTTATTGTTGAGGACAGTCCCTACCGGGAACTGCGGTTCGAAGGCAAATCTCAGAAAATGATATATGCCATGGATAATACCGGACACGTAATATCAATCGGCACTTTCTCAAAGATACTTGCTCCGGGGTTCAGAATCGGATGGGTAATAGCTCATGAAGATATAATTGACAAACTCGTTACTGCAAAGCAGACGGCAGACCTGTGCACCTCTCCATTTCTGCAGAAAATTGCAGCAAAGTACCTCGAAACCGGCATATTTGATGACCATATCACCAGGATTGTTGATATGTACAGGGAAAAAAGAGATATTATGCTGGCTGCGCTAAAGGAATATATGCCAAAGGGTGTTACATGGACTGAACCTGAAGGTGGCCTTTTCCTGTTTCTTACTCTTCCTGATTATATGGATGCCGGTGAGCTCTTTATGCAGGCCCTGGAGGAGAAAGTGGCATTTGTGCTCGGTAATGTCTTCTTTTGTGACGGCTGTGGCAAAAATACAATGCGGCTCAATTTTTCCTTCCCCTCCAAAGAGATGAATGTTGAGGGTATCAAAAGACTTGCCAGGGCTATAAGAAACAACCTGAGATAATTTTCAGTAATGGGATATTTCAGGGAGATGCCACCTGACAATAAATTTATTCAGAAAAATTACTGAGGATATAATTTTTTATTTTATTTTATGTAATCTTTTATGGAAAAATGTTTTTTAAAGCGTTTGATCCAGCATAATAATGAAGCTTTCCGTAATTATTGTTAGTTATAATGTCAGGAATTTCCTTGAATCCTGCCTTTATTCAGTTGAAAAAGCTGCAACGGATATAGATATGGAAGTAATAGTGGTGGATAACAACTCTTCCGACAGTTCAGTTGCAATGGTTGCAGAAAAGTTCCCCGGGTTTAAGCTTCTGCGAAATAAAGAAAATCGTGGCTTTTCAAGGGCAAACAACCAGGCGAGAGAACTGGCAACAGGTGAATATATACTATTTCTTAATCCTGATACACTTGTTAAGGAGAATACTTTCAGGGTATGCATCGATTTTATGGACTCACACCCGGGGGCAGGAGCAATGGGTGTAAAAATGACTGACGCAGAAGGTAAATTCCTGCCTGAATCAAAAAGGTCCATTCCAACTCCGATGGTTGCATTTTATAAAATCAGCGGACTGACAGCATTATTCCCCAGGTCAAAAAGCATTGGAAGATACTACCTGGGCCATCTTGATAAGAATATGCCTCACCAGATAGAGGTCCTGACCGGGGCATTCTTTTTCGCAAGAAAAAAAGTTCTTGACGAAACCGGTTGGTTTGACGAGGCATTTTTCATGTATGGAGAAGATATTGATCTATCATGCAGGATAATTCAAAAAAATTACACAATACATTACCACCCCGGAACAAGTATTATTCACTATAAAGGAGAAAGCACCAGAAAATCAAGCATCAATTATGTTCTTGTTTTCTATAAGGCAATGGCAATATATGCCAGAAAGCATTTCAACTCACCGGGCACGTTCCTGCTCATATATCTGCTCTTTATCGCCATCTACTTTCGGGCATTTCTGTCAATTGCAAAACGGATTATTAGCAGGTTGCTGCTCCCTGTATCAGATGCAGCAATTATTTATCTAGGTTTTCTCATAATACCTTCAACATGGGAACAACAAATTTCAACAACAGGAAGTGGGTACCCACCTGAAAACCAGGCGGTGATAATCCCGGCATTGATTACGTTGCTAATTGTATCCGTTTATATATCCGGAGGTTACAGCAAGCCTTTCAGAATAGAAAAGACATTGCGGGGATTATTTTACGGAGGTATAACTATATTGATCATATATGGAATGCTAAGTGATCAATGGTACCTTAAACTGATCACAATAATCCCGCTTGCAATCTGGGCAGGTATTGGAACAACTATTGTCCGAATTTTCCTCGCCTCTCTCGCCGGCAGACCCGGTAGTGCTGCATGTGTCAGCAATACCGGCCACCCTGGCTAAAACCTGCATAAAACCACTTGTTCCGGGAACCCGATTTATTGCGGATTGAACAGTTTTTAGTTATTTTTGTATAGACTATTCTGTTAATTCAATTAAGGATCCTCTGTTATGGCAAAATTTGAGCTGGCATTACCCGCAATGGGTGAAGGCATTATAGAAGCAACAATTACCAGATGGCTTGTAAAAGAGGGAGACAAAGTTACAGAGGACCAGCCACTGCTTGAGATTGCCACAGATAAGGTAGATTCAGAGATACCATCGCCGGTAAACGGAATCATATCAAAGATATTGATGGATGAAGGTGAAGTGCCTGCAGTAGGAAGTCTGCTTGCAGAGATCGAAACGGATGAGCAGGATGACAGACAGGAAAGCAAAGAGGTTTTGAATGAGGCTGAAAGGATAAAGGCACCATCCCGGCATAAATCACCGCCAGCAGAAACTTCAGGAATTCCCCGGCGCACACCCTCTGGAAAATTTTTAACTCCCCTGGTAAGGAGTATAGCACATAAAGAGAATTTATCAGTTGAGGAACTTGATAAAATCAACGGCAGTGGTGAGGCCGGGAGAATAACCAGGGAAGATATACTGGAGTACATGGAAAAAGGACCGGGGCATGAAAAGAAAGACGCAGATAAAAAAATTAAAGGATCTGTTTCAGAAGGTGCTCCGGAGCAGATGAAATCAGATCAGCCCACAGAAAAAAAGATGCCGGAGTATCACGTTCAGCAACACTCTTCCCCTGCACCTGGCGAAGGAGACAAACTGGTCGAGATGGACAGGATGAGGAGATTGATAGCCGGGCATATGATTGACTCAAAAAAAACCTCACCCCATGTAACTTCATTTATTGATGCAGATGTTACTCAAATTGTAAAGTGGAGAGAAAAAATCAGGGAGGAGTTCAGAAAACGTGAGAACGAAAAAATAACCTATACGCCGGTCTTTATAGAGGCAGCTTCAAAAGCCCTTCGTGACTACCCCATGGTAAATGTATCTCTTGACGGAACTACGATCATTGTAAAAAAGAACATAAACATCGGAATGGCTGTGGCCCTGGCTGATGGGAATCTTATTGTTCCCGTTATAAAAAATGCAGACGAAAAGAGCCTGAGGGGACTGGTTAAGTCCTTAAATGATCTTGCAAACAGAGCAAGGATAAACAAGCTGTTACCCGATGAGATAAAAGGAGGCACCTTCACAATTACCAATTTCGGGACATTTGGAAATACAACCGGCACCCCTATTATCAACCAGCCTGAAGCTGCAATTCTCGGAGCCGGAGCCATCATAAAAAAACCTGTGGTAATTGAAAGCGCTCAGGGAGATGTCATTGCCATCAGGCACATTATGACGCTATCACTTTCTTACGACCACCGTATTATTGATGGTGCACTGGGTGGTATGTTCCTTAAAAGAATTGCAGAATATCTTGAATCATTTGATCCTGAACGAAAAATCTGATCAATAAACCGCATTTTTTCACTATTCTGATCTTTCCCTTATTTTTTTTAAATTTGTTTTTAGTACATTCGTCTGGAGTATAAGGGGTTTTTTTTGATATATAATATTTCATGATAAGATTAATACTGTTTCTTCTAGCTGGAATTTTAACCAGCAGCAGGGCAGAAACACAAGTATATTCCCAGTTATACACCGGCAGGCAGGAGATGTTTCTTGAGGCGGAGTCATATCTCCTTTTTGAAGAATTCAATGAAGCATTACCACTGTATCTTGAACTGATCAGAGAGCAGCCCGACAATGCATTTCTTAACTACAGGACTGGAATAACATATCTGAATATTCCCGGAGAAAAGGAGCTGGCAATTGAGTATCTTGAGAAAGCTACAACTGACATGGACAGCCGGGACAGACGGCCATCATACAGGACTACTAAAGCCCCGGTTGATGCATTGTTTTACCTGGGTAACGCTTACCACATCAATTACCAGTTTGATAAGGCTTTGGAGAAGTATGAGCGTTTTAAGGAGGTTCTTAACCCGTCAGTATATAATAAAGAAATAGTTCTGGAGCATATAAAGGCATCAAAAAACGCAATGGAGAGTATACGCAATCCTGTTTTATTTATAGAAGAAAACCTTGGAGAACGCATTAATACCAGATTCTCTGAAACAAATCCAGTTGTATCGGGAAATAGAAAAGTATTAGTATTTTCAAGAAGTATGCAATTTTATGATGGTGTATTCTTGTCCCGGAATAATGATGAAGGCGAATGGTCATGGCCTGTTGATATTACTCAACAGTTAGGAAGTGACGGGGATTGTTACCCGGTATCAATTTCATATGACGGAACAGAACTTTACCTGTATAAATCCGACAACCTTGTAGGAAATATTTATGTCAGTCATTTAGTTGATAATCAGTGGACCGGCATAAAAAAGCTTAACGAAAATATTAATACCGGTTACTGGGAATCCCATGCAAGCATATCGGGAGACGGAAACACTCTTTACTTTACAAGCAACCGTCCCGGCGGATTTGGCGGGCTGGATATATATTATTCCCAACGAGACAACAGAGGTGAATGGGGACCGGCTGTAAATCTGGGACCGGTAATCAATACACCATTTAATGAAGAGACTCCGTTTGTGTCGGAGAATGGCAGCACATTGTTTTTCAGCTCATATGGTCATCATAATATAGGGGGTTATGACATTTTTTATTCAAAGCGGAGTGATGACGGTAATTGGTCTATACCTGAAAACATGGGATACGGGGTCAACACCCCTGATGACGATCTGTTTTTTCACCCTCTTAAAGGTGGAATTTATGCATATGTTTCAAAGTTTGATGACGAAGGTTTTGGTGAAGCGGATATATTCAGGTATGAATTCTTTTCTGATTTAAATCCGCGAAAATTTCTTTTAAAGGGCTTGATGCAAAGAAATGATGGCTTACAGACAGGCATAAGAGCCAGCATAACGGTTATAGATCCCTCAACCGGCGACACAATAAAAACTGCAAGACCAAACCAGATAACTGGAGAATATGAGGTTGAGTTAGAACATGGAGAATGGGAGATTGTTTTTATGGAAGAAGGTCAGCAGAAGACAACCAGGTTATTGAATCTGCCTCCTGACAGAAAGGACCAGGAGATTATAATGGATACCAGGCTTGAAAGAAAGGAGCCGGAGATACCGGGTATAAATGATGTTATCACTGACAGGATAATCCTTCCTGCAGAGCCCATGACAGACCACTCCCCCGAAATCAGACCTTTGACAGCAGACGATACAATCAGTCAGGTATACCCGGACAGTACCCCGGAAATCCTTACCCGGGAGAAGGAAATTAGTCGTACTCCTTTTCAGGAAGATACGGATGATGATACTGACGGAGAGGAAATTAGTCGTACTCCTTTTCAGGAAGATACGGATGATGATACTGACGGAGAGGAAATAAGTCCTCAAGAGGAGGTGGATGTCACTCCCGGAGGCAAGGCAGTACCGATGTGGTGGATCCTTATAGTCATAGTGCTTATTTTGTCAGCTTATTACTTAATTAAACGAAATGCAGGGAAGCAAAGCAGGTCACAATAAAAAATCAGTTTATGCGGCTCATTATTACATCCATCTTAATTACCCTCCTGCTGGCCTCAAAAGCAGGTTCCCAGTTCAGACTCAGTCCATCTGAAACCTTTGCAGAGGCATTTGACTTTTTCAGCTATGAGGAATATGATGAAGCCCTTCCATTGTTTCTTTCCCTCTTAAGACGCGATGAGTCCAATAGCCATCTGCAGTACCTGACCGGTATATGTTACCTGAACAGTGAAGGTCAAAAACAGAGGGCTCTTAAATATCTTGAAAGAGCCGCCGGGAGCATTTCACTTGAACACAGAACAGGAGTATTTGAGGACATAACGGTGCCGGTTGATTGCTTTTATTATCTGGGACTGGCTTACAGGATGGCATACCGTTTTGATGAATCTCTGGAAAGTTTTAAAATGCTCAAGGGTAAAGTTGGTGATCGTTATGACCTTGATCCGGTTGAGCATGAGATAACGATAACAAAGAATGCGGCACACTTTTTTCGTAACAGACACAATATAAAGATCATTGATGATATAGAACTGCCGGCAACTGATGCACTCCACAAAAACGTCATTATCAGCGGAGATGAATCTACTGTTGTGTATTCAGAACAACAGAAGTTCTATGATGCAGTATTTTTCACCAGGGATATTGGTGACGGTTGGACAAGGCCTGCAAATATCACAATGCAACTGGGATCCGATGGTATGGCCTATCCGGTATCACTGTCATATGATGGACATGAGCTATACCTGTATCAGTATGATGGTTTCTCAAACACCAATTTATATGTCAGTCGCTTTACCGAAAACAGTTGGTCGGCAATGGAAAAACTTAGCAATAATATTAATTCGTCAAGTTTCGAGCAATATGCTTCCATAACCAAAGACGGACAGGTACTCTATTTTTCCAGCGACCGTGTTTCAGGGAGGGGCGGCTTTGATATTTACCGGTCTGTCAAGGATGATAATATGGGATGGGGACAGGCACAGAACCTGGGGTATCCGGTTAATACCGTGTCTGATGAGTCTTATCCCTATATCAGCCCGGACGGCAACATACTGTTTTTCAGCTCAAAAGGACATACCGGTATCGGAGGTTATGACATATTCATATCCGTCAAATCAGAATCCGGTGAGTGGTCGCCTCCCCGTAACCTGGGTTTTCCTGTAAACACCCCTGATGATGATGCTATTTTTATACCGGTAAACAATGGAAAGAGTGCATATTTCAGCATGAGAACGGAAGAAAATAACGACATCAGGGAGTTCAGAAAAATAGAATCATTTGATGTTGACATGTCATCTTCTGCAATTGCCGGCATTAGCGTAAAACCAGAACCTTCAATTCCCGGTCATGTTCCCTCTTTTGAAATAAGCCTCCACCAGATATCTCCTCAGGAAAATATCATTGCGTCATCTTCAATTGAGGAGGATCAATACAAGGAATACAACCTGTCATGGGGTAACTATCTGATTGAATTTAAACATGAGGATTATACTAAAAAGACCATTCCTTTCACAATACCGGAATATTATCCGGAGGACAAGTATGATATTACGGCAGTGCTTTTTGCCAAAGATCCGGACAAAATTTCAACTGAACCAGTTCAGGAAATCCCTGACACCCTCATTATAGATAAAGAACCCATCCTGTTTGGATTTGACAGCAAGGAGCTTGATGAGAAATACATACCCATGGTTACCAGAGCAGCTGAACTGTTAAATGACTTTGATGAGGCGGGGATTGAACTTAAAGGTTATACCGACGCTCTTGGTCCTGCCGCCTATAATGAATATCTTGCAGGACTCAGGTCTGAAACCGTTGCTGAAGCATTGGAACAGAGGGGGGTTGATATGGATCGGATTACTATTGCAGCAGTTGGTATGGAAAATTACGTTGCCAGAAATACTACACCAGATGGAAGAGACAACCCCGAAGGCAGAAGATACAACCGAAGAGTTGAACTGTTGTTTACGGGTTTACCGGGACATATAATAATCAGAGACATATTGATAATTCCGGAACATCTTAAAATTGACTAAATTTGAGCATTCTTAAAGGAAATAATATTAACCTCAGGGCATTGGAACCTTCCGATGTTGACCTTCTTTACGGATGGGAGAACAATTCAAACATCTGGTCAGTAAGCAATACCCTGGTACCTTTCTCCAGATTCGTACTTGAGAAATATATTGCTGATTCTCATCTTGATATTTTTCAGGCCAGGCAGTTAAGGCTGATGATAGACCTGGTCGGTGCAGGCCACAATGAAACAATTGGAGCAATAGATCTATATGATTTTGATCCGATGAACAAACGGGCGGGAATTGGCATACTGATAAGTGACGAAAAATACCGAAACAAGGGTTATGCCACTGAAGCACTGGGACTACTGATCAATTATTCATTTGACATATTGCAACTGCACCAGATATTTTGTTATATTGATTGCGACAATAAAATAAGCATCAACCTGTTTGAAAAATTCCGGTTCAAAATAACAGGAGAAAAGAAGGACTGGAATATCACGCCGGAAGGCTGGAAAAGTGAATTTATGCTTCAGCTTATTAACCCCCGTTCCCGCAGTTGATAACATCAAAACCAGGAACTTCACTCAGGAACTGCCAACTGCCGCCTTTGTGATCAAGCCTGGCACAGTAGTGATCCATCCCATTGCTGACGATCAGATACTCAACCTTGAGATCAATATTATAACGTGCGGCCTGGTCAAAAACTTTCTGAGAGATTTTAATTGATGGTGCTTTGCATTCAACAATCACAGCAGGAGTACCCTGTTTTGAAAACAGTATTATATCAGCACGCCTTTCCATCCGGTTAACCCTGAGCGGCATTTCAACAGCAATAAGGGAAAGCGGATACCCCTTTTCTTTAACCAGCCATGTTACAAGATTCTGCCTGACCCACTCCTCCGGTGTCAAAACAACATAACGCTTTCGTATATTATCAAAAATATACTTTCTTTGTCGTTCGGTTTTTATCCTGAAAGAATATTGTGGTAAATTTAATGACTGTACCATGATAATATTTAATTATAACAAAGGTATTAAGATATGAAAACAAAACAGGAAATTGTTCATAACTGGCTTCCAAGATATACCGGAAATCCAATTGAAAATTTCACTAAACATATCTTGCTTACAAATTTCGGCAATTACCTCGAATTGTTTGCAGAGATGCATGATGTTTCTGTTATCGGAGAGAATAATCCAATGCCCTGTGCAGTTGCAGACGGAATCACGATAATAAACATTGGCATGGGCAGTGCCAACGCTGCAACCATAATGGATCTGCTTAGCGCAATAGAACCTCAGGCTGTTCTGTTCCTTGGTAAATGCGGAGGACTCAAAATGAAGAACAAACTTGGTGACCTGATCCTGCCAATTGCTGCCATCAGGAGTGAAGGGACTTCCAACGACTATCTTCCACCCGAAGTTCCGGCCCTTCCTGCCTTTAACCTGCAGAGGGCTGTCTCATCGGCAATAGTAAAAGCAAAAAGGGATTATTATACCGGCACTGTATTTACAACCAACAAAAGAGTTTGGGAGTATGATGACCGGTTTAAAAGATATTTGCAGAAAACAAGGGCAATGGCAATAGATATGGAAACAGCCACTATTTTCATAGTTGGTTTTGCCAACGGAATTCCTTCCGGTGCACTCCTTCTGGTATCGGACCAGCCAATGATATCAACGGGGATAAAAACCTCGGAAAGCGACAAGAAAGTCACTGAAATGTTTGTTCATGATCACCTGACAATTGGGATCAACTCATTGAGAGAGATAATAAATCACTCTTCATCGGTTAAGCATCTTAAATTTTAACCTGATGACCGTACACGATATCATCAACGAGCTAAGAAACAAAACCTATCGTCCGGTATACCTGCTATCCGGCCAGGAACCCTATTATATTGATCTGGTTACAGATTTCATCATAAATAATGTCATTTCAGAAGAGGAAAAAGCGTTTAACCAGACCGTATTGTACGGCAAGGAGACCGATGTTGTATCAATAATCAATGCAGCCCGCAATTTCCCGATGATAGGCAGTCACCAACTGATAGTCATAAAGGAGGCTCAGCAGTTGAAGGATATTGACAAACTGGCTGTGTATGCTGAGAAACCGCTTAAATCCACATTGCTGGTAATCAACTACAAGCATAATTCTTACGACAAAAGAAAAAAGCTATATAAAGCAGTTCAGGCATGTAACGGAGCTCTCCTTGAGTCACCAAGGCTTTATGAAAATAAGATCCCTGACTGGATTAATTCCTGGTTGAGTAGCAAAAACTGCAGCATCTTACCGGAAGCCTGTATGTTGCTTGTTGAATACCTTGGTACAGATCTGGGAAAGATCTCTAATGAACTTGAAAAGCTAATTATTAGCTTACCTGAAAATGACAAAAGAATAACACTGCAAAGTATTGAGAGAAATATTGGGATAAGCAAAGATTACAACACTTTCGAGCTTCAAAAGGCGCTCGTCCAGAAAAATGTACTAAAAGCAAACCGCATTATCAATTATTTTGCAAAGAACCAGAAAACCAATCCGTTTACCTTAACAATCACATCACTTTTCTTTTTCTTCTCCAGGGTATTCACATGGCACTTCATCAAAGACAAATCATCAAAGAATATAGCATCTGCCCTGAAGGTCAACCCATACTTTGTTCAGGAATATGAAAGAGCCGCAAAGAAATATAACCCGAGAAAGACTGCACAGATCATCTCATGGTTGAGAGAATACGACATGAAATCAAAAGGATTCGGCAATGCATCAACTACTGAGGGAGATCTGCTTAAGGAACTAATTTACAAGATAATGCACTGATATCGAAACAACCGGACTATCGAAGCAACAATTCTTAAAGCCCTCAACATTATAGATTACCCCAACTACTCCCGGCAGAATGATCGTCTGTAAGAGCAGGCCAGGCACCCTGTTTTTGCCAGAATAACACTAAATGATGTTTTTTGATAAACTTAAATTACATATCACTGATTTATAAACTTAGAAATACCCTTGAGTCTTTGAACTTTGGGGGTATATTTTTTTCACCATAAAGACACCGGGATGCCGGAATTCATCATGATATGAATGTTTGTGTGTAATTTAAGATGAAAAAAACTGACCTGAAGGTCGATTTCTCTTGCAATATCTAGCCATTTGTTGTTATTTTCAACAAATGAGAAATTCATATATATTTTAACCAGGGTTAGAAGTAGTTTTTCCAATGATCTGTCTGACATCTGTATCCGGTTTCGTATATTTGCACCATTATTCTAAATCCTATCCCGTAATATGACGATTTTTATTGTAGCGCTAACTTCTTTAATATCTATCATGGCCTTCTCAAGGCCCGAACTGATGATGAAACTCCAGTTCAACCCATACCAGGTTCACCATCGCAGGCAGTATTACAGGCTTCTCACTCATGCTTTATTGCACGCCGACTGGGTGCATCTGTTTATTAACATGCTGGTGCTATTATCTTTCGGAACAGCAGTGGAAAGGTATTTCGGTCGACTGGAAACTATGGGAATGCTGAGGTTTCCGGGACTTGTTTACCTGCTTCTTTATATCGGTGCCGTTGTAGCATCATCACTTACCACCCTGAAAAAGCACAAGGATAACCATTGGTATAATTCAGTGGGAGCTTCAGGCGGAGTCTCGGCAGTAATATTTACCAGCATCTTTTTTGCACCCTGGCAAAATCTTTTGCTTTATGCCATAATCCCAATACCCGGCATTGTCTTCGGCGGACTATATCTGGCATACTCACATTATATGAGCAAAAAAGCCTCTGACAATATAAACCATGATGCCCACTTCATTGGTGCAGTCTTCGGACTGCTATTCCCGTTGCTGATTAACATCAGTCTGATAGGAACCTTTTTTGAGCAGCTATTCCGCATCTAAGCGGGTGAGCTGTAAAACCTGCTTTGAACCTGCTTGACACCGGGTAACGCAAAAAATTATGAGTTTAACACCAAACCCTTGCAAAGCTGTATTTCTTGACAGGGATGGTGTGATCAACCGGGAAAAAGGCAGTTATATTTTTGAGCCCGGAGAGTTCGATATTAACGCCGGAGTAACAGAGGCACTGAGAATTTTCAGGGACAGGGGATTTATCCTGGTTGTAATAACAAACCAGAGTGGTATTGCTCAGGGGATATATACTCATGCACACGTAGATAAGATACATTGCATCTTAAGGGAGCAATTTAAACTGCAGGGGATAGATTTTGCAGAAATTTATTATTGTCCCCATCACCCGTCGACAGGAAAATGCCTCTGCCGTAAACCCGGAAGTATTTTGATTGAGAAGGCCATCGGCAGATTCGGTATTGATCCTTCATTATCATATATGATCGGTGACAGGCCGAGAGATATCGAAGCTGCCGAAAGAGCAGGTATCAAGGGCATACTGATTGACTCGAATGACTCGTTAATGAATTATGCCGGCGAGATTATCTAGTTCTTTGCCGGACAATATAAAACCGTATTAATGCATAAACAGTTTATTTGCCTGAACGGGGAAATGCTCCCTGCAGGAGAACCTTCACTTTATCATAATAACAGGGCCTTTTGCTACGGAGATGCGCTGTTTGAGACTATACACGCGAACGGCACCAGCCTGCAATTCTTCTTAGAACATTATAACAGGCTCAGTGAGGGTATGCAAACACTCAGGATGGATCATACTATTCCCGGAAACGATACACTCGAAGCAGACCTGGTAAGACTGCTTAATAAAAATCATCTGTATAAAGGGGTCAGGATAAGACTAAGCGTTTTTCGGAATACAGGTGGTTTTTACTCACCGCAGGACAACTCAGTCTCATATATGGCCGAGACCATTCCTTTGGAACATGATCATTACACCCTGAACCGTAAAGGATTGAAGACAGAGGTATTTAAAAGACTGTCGAAACAGGCAGATATGTTGTCAAACCTGAAAACAGCAAATTCACTACTTTATATCCATGCCGGGATATTTAAAAGTGAACAGGGACTCGATGATTGTTTCATTATCAACACTGAAGAAAGATTAATTGAGGCAATAAGCTCCAATTTGTTTATAATCAAAGACAAGACCCTTTATACACCACCCCTTGATGAAGGTTGTGTTGCCGGTATAATGCGGGGCCAGATTATAAGGATAGCCGGAAATGAAGGAGTTGAGTGCGTGGAAGCGCCGGTTACAGAAGAAGATCTGCTAACGGCTGACGAATGTTTTCTGACCAATGCAATTTCAGGAATAAGGTGGGTTCTGGCGTTCAGAAACAAAAGATTTTACAACAAAACATCCAGACTTCTGACAGCATCACTAAACAGGGAGCAGTTCGGAATTTGATCATCTAATTCATGCCTGGATTTTCCGGGAAGTTTGTCCACAATCTATATTTTCCACCGAGAGAATTCAGTACCTGTTGCCAGAATTCCTTACCCCGGCTATTCATTATCTTCCGGCTATCCAGTTCACTAACCACCCAGGAGTTTTCAGATATTTCTCTTTCAAGCTGTCTGGGTTCCCAGCCTGAGTACCCTACAAAAAACCTTATCTGATCATCCTTCAGTGCTCCGCCTTTAATAAGTTGTTTAACAAGTTCAAAATCACCTCCCCACCATATATCATTTGTCACCTTGACACTGTTGGGTATTATATCACCCAGGCTATGTATGTAATGCACGGCATTTGTTCCAACCGGACCACCTACCGAAATTGATGTATCTATTGCAGGAAAGTCTGAGAGAATTTCGCTTATTGTAACTTCAACAGGCTTGTTAAGCACAAGGCCCACTGTACCCTTGTCGTTGTGTTCTGTCAACAGCACAACCGAACGTTTAAAATAGGCATCATTCAGAAAGGGATCGGAAATAAGAATCCTTCCCTGCCCGGGCATTATATTGTTGTGGTCTATCCTGAATATGTCAAATTTAAGATCCACGACTCTTTTTTTTAAGCAATTTAACTAATAAATCAGATATTGTCAATAATTAACAATCTGAATTATCAACAGCAAAACATATTCCAGTGTTTTTAGATACCACAAAAAATTAGAATTTTTAAGAAATTTTAATCATTACCGGTTTTATATAAAGATGCAGCCTTTTCGGCTGAAAGAGCAATCCCTTTGATCATCGCCGAGCTGAATCCTTCATACTCCATCAGGTTCAGACCTGCAATAGTACAACCTTTAGGTGTTGTGACCCTGTCGATCTCCTGCTCGGGATGACTGCCGGCGGCTAGCAGAAGAGATGCTGCTCCCCTTGCTGCCTGGGTAGCAATTCTTAGTGCATGTGACGACTGCAAACCTATCTCAATACCTCCCTGCGAGGCAGCCCTGATTGCTCTCAGGAAGAATGCAACCCCACAGGCTCCTATGGCAGTTGCAGCTATCATCTCCTCTTCATTAATAACCAGGGTGGATCCTGACATGTCAAAAAGCCTGGTCGCCATATCCATTGTTTCATCACTCAGCCCTTTCCCTGCAAGGCATGTCATTGATTCGCCAACCGATATTGCAATATTAGGCATTGCCCTGATAACAGGTATTTTATCACCGATAATTTGCGCAATCTGACTAAGCCGGACTCCTGTAACAATTGATATTACAGTATGCCTGCCAGCATCCAGAACAGGTTGGATTTCTCTTAGCAGACCGTTCATCTGTTGTGGTTCAACAGAAATAATAACCAGTTCAGAAGCCTCAACTGCCTTTTTGTTATCACTATGGATCATCACTCCTGATTCTTTAATTTCTGACAGCAGGTGAGAACGTCTGCGGGTCAGGGTTATATTTCCTGAAGAAAATTTTCCCGACCGCAATATTCCCCGGGCTATTGAAAGCCCGATATTACCTGCACCAAGGATGGCAATCCGGCTATTTTTATCAAGTTTCATCATTATTTTTCTGATTAGGATTAAATATTCTATGTCAATTGCTTGCATTCTGCCGGCAGGGAACAGTAATAAACCGGCAGAAAGATAGCCGACATGCATATACCCGGCAAACAAAACAATTTTTTTCAAAAATAGCTAAATTTAAGGAATATGATAAATATCACATTAAGAACACATATTATAAAAACAGAACTCATTTACAAACCCGGATTCTTAGAAAAACAATTAATTTAGCCTTATTAGAATATTCACATCATTTTGTAATTATACGTCCTGGTGTCTCCGGGGAAAAAAAATTTTCTGCAAAGTTCAAAGGTTCAAGAATATTTCTAAGTTTATGGGCTCCGGGATTGGATTAAGGTCCCGGGAATGTGCTTTACAATATAAAGATTGTGATTAATTATCTTTGAATTTCAATATGACAAAAAAAACTTCAGTTATTATAGGTGCAGGTATCGGGGGACTGGCATCAGGGATCCGGATGGCAGCCAAAGGTTACAGGGTAATTCTCTTCGAACAGGCATCGCACACGGGCGGAAAGATATCGGAAATCCGTTACCGGGGATTCCGGTTTGACCGGGGACCTTCTTTGTTGACACTACCTGGATTAATTGATGAATTGTTCTCCCTGTGCGGAGAGAATCCGCGTGAACATTTTAACTACAAAAGACTTGATCTTTCTTGTAAATATTTTTGGGAGGATGGCTCTGTCGTAAATGCCTGGCAGGATCCGGGGAGGTTTTACCGTGAAGTTAACCAGCAGAGCGGGGTTCCTCCGGCAAAACTAGAGGGGTTCTTTAAAAAAAGCCGGCAACTCTACGATCTAACAGCAGAATCTTTCCTGTTCAGCTCACTGCACAAGGCAGCAAATTTTAAATCAAAAGCATTTATCAGGACAATGCTTAACTCTTTCAGGCTCGATCCCTTCTATACAATGCACAAGAGAAACACTAAGTGGTTTACCGACAAAAGAATTGTCCAGCTATTCGACCGTTATGCAACATATAATGGTTCCAACCCATATAAAACACCGGCAACGCTTAACATCATTGCACATCTTGAGCACAGCCTGGGGACATGGTTCCCGGATAAGGGAATTTACAGTATTCCGGAATCTCTTACAATGCTTGCCAAAAGGATGGGTGTTGAAATCAACCTGAGTACAAAGGTGAACGAGGTCATTCATGCAAACGGAACAGTCAGGGGTATCAGGACAGGAAAGAGTTTCATTCCGGCCGACATAGTGGTGAACAATACCGATGTAAACCTGTTTTACAATGAGCTAATGCCCTCAGCGAAGGTGCCGCGGCGACTGGAACGGAGTGAAAGGTCAACTTCGGCCCTGATATTTTACTGGGGTATCAATACAACCGAACCAAGGTTAAAACTTCACAATATCCTGTTCTCAAATAATTACCGTGATGAGTTCAATCATCTCTTCACCCTGAAGACTATCAGTTCTGATCCTACTGTATATATATATATCAGCTCCAAATCTGTAAAACAGGATGCACCGGAATCATGTGAAAACTGGTATGTAATGATCAACGCCCCCGAAAACAACGGGCAGGACTGGAATCTGATGATCACTGAGGCAAGGCACAATATAGTATCAAAAATCAACCGTATACTGGGTTTGAATATTGAGAATCACATACTCTTTGAAAAGACAGCCAGTCCCCCGACAATAGAAAGTGAGACCGGTTCATACAGGGGATCTCTTTATGGAATAAGCTCAAACAGCATGTTTGCGGCTTTCAACCGTCATGCCAACTTCCGGAATAAATTCAAAAATCTGTTTTTCTCGGGTGGCAGTGTGCATCCTGGAGGCGGCATGCCCCTCTGCCTGGCGTCGGCAAAGATCATCGATAAGGAGATTATTCCCTGTCGCTGATATTGCAAATGTGCCCCAGGTGCCATGGTATCAATGCCTGCAATGTAATTTTTTTACCGGTTTGAACAAGATCCTGCAATTTTGGTTTTACAAATTGTA
This sequence comes from Bacteroidales bacterium, assembly GCA_007120695.1. Lineage (GTDB taxonomy): Bacteria > Bacteroidota > Bacteroidia > Bacteroidales > PUMT01 > PXAP01. The sequence goes on from SKND01000181.1 coordinate 37,008, forward strand.
TGACTAACGAAATATAATAAATGATTAAACAAAATTTTCAAATATATTAATCCTCATAATTTAAATAAACCGATATCCATAATTTATGCAGATGAGCTTAATATCCAGAATGTCGCAGACCCGAAAAATACTCATAATACTGGTCATATTCTATGCATTTGGAGTATTCTGGCTGTCATTCCCTCCGACAAAAGGCATAATTGAGACCCTTACTCCTTACACCCTGCTGATGAACTTGTTACTGCTTATGCTCTTCCATAAACCATGGACGGTTAAGCACATAGTTCTTTTTGCGGTTATTGCAGTATCCGGTTTTCTTGTGGAGGTTGCAGGTGTTCAAAGCGGACTGGTTTTCGGCGACTACCAATATGATCATGTGCTTGGCACAAAAATATTTGGCACACCTCTCATTATTGGGGTCAACTGGCTCATGCTGATCTATTTCGTGTATCACCTGACAGGCAGGACAAAGATAAACAGGTTGCTGCAAATCATTGCAGGAGCATTAATGATGGTTACCTATGACATTTTCCTTGAACCCGTTGCCATAAGGATGAACATGTGGAACTGGTCGGACAACCAAATTCCTGTTCAAAACTATGTTGCATGGTTTTTTATATCCATTGTATTTCTGTCATTGTTGCATATCTTTAAGGTAAAAGCTGAAAACAAGATATCGCGGGGACTTATGGCTGTGCAGGCCGGGTTCATCCTGTCGCTTAATATAATCTACCGGTTTATATGATAAAGGCAGAACATTCATGGTTGCATCAACTGTTTTTCAGAAATTATTTCCGGTATATCCTGTGGAAAGACTTTCACAGGATGGAAATCACAGGAGAATACTATGACAGGGGGTTGCCGCTTCTGATAATAGGAAATCATATTAGCTGGTGGGACGGTTTTTTTCCATATGAGCTTAACCGCAGGATATTAAAGAGGCGGTTCCATATATTGATACTGGAGGAACAACTGCAAAGAATCAAATTTTTCAGAAGACTCGGAGCATTTTCAATTGATCCGGGAAAACGTTCTGCCCTGCAATCGGTCAGCTTCGCTTCGGAAATACTTAAAAGCAAAGACAATATGCTGGTATTGTTCCCACAGGGAGAGATCCGGTCACAGTACCAGGAAGAGATTATTTTCCGCAAGGGATGGTTCAGGATACTTAAAAACGCCTCCAACCCGGTGCATGTCCTTTTCATGGCAAACCTAACAGACTATTTATCTCACAGGAAACCAAAACTCAGCATGTACCTGGAAAGTTATAGTAAAACAGATAACTTTGTTTTCGATGACCTTTGCAAAAGCTACAACGGTTTCTATCAAAGATGTCTTGAAAATCAAAAACGGCGTCAATGACCTGGCTGGCCTACTTCATATTGGGATCACAGTTACTGCGCTTTCTCGTAAGCCTTTCAAACCTGATCACTATTCAGTGGCTTAAGAAGGCAGATACTGATCAGACAGAAAAAACGGCACTCTCGCCGCAGGTTTCTGTTCTGATCCCTGCCCGTAATGAAGAAGACAAAATAGATAAACTGCTTAATGACCTGCTGAGACAGGATTATAAAAACTTTGAAGTGTTGGTCTATGACGACCTTTCTGACGACAAAACGGTAACAAAAGTAAAAGAATTCATCGGACAAAGCAGCAGGATAGGGCTTCTGAAGGGTTCTTCACTTCCGGCCGGATGGCTTGGCAAGAATTATGCATGCCACAGGCTTTCACTTGAAGCCAAAGGTGAATTTCTTCTTTTCCTGGATGCCGATGTGAGGGCACAACCTTCATTGATCAAAAACAGCCTTGCCCATATGCAGAAGCACCGACTCGACCTGCTCTCAATCTTCTCCAAACAGGTTATGAAAACATTCGGAGAGAAAATAACCGTTCCTGTCATGAACTGGGTTCTGACCGGGTTATTACCATTGATACTAACCAGGATATCATCATGGCCCTCTTTCTCTGCCGCAAATGGCCAGTTTATGCTCTTCAGGGCCGATGTATACCACAGGTATGGCTTCCACAGCATGATCAAAGGAGAGATAGTGGAGGATATAGAAATATTCAGGCAGATGAAAAAAACCGGACTCCGTACTCATACAATCCTGAGCAATGGCGATATAACCTGCCGGATGTACGGATCATGGAGTGATGCCATAAAAGGATTCTCCCGGAATGTTACCGAATTTTTTGGCGGACATACAATTGTTGCAGTCCTGTTTGCATTGTTAACCACCCTCGGGTTCATCCCGGTTATTCTTTATCTGCCTCCGGAGGCAGTCCTTGCGTTTTTTACATTGCTGGTTTTTCACAGAACACTAATTTCGGGTTTAAGCCGTCAGCCTGTACTGCAAAACCTTTTGCTTGCGCCGCTGCAGCAATTCTCATTCTGCACAATGATCGCAGCCGCAATATGCAACAGGGCGAGACATACAATGACCTGGAAAGGAAGGGTAATTTACGGTGCAACTACCAAAACACGGGTTATATGAATAAGTCAGAAGAATCAGGCACAATAACAGTTATTGCTCATAAAACAGGACTTATCGGTGAAGAAAAAACAAAACCTTCATTTTTAAGCGCCGGCCCCCCTCAAGCAAACATTTTGCCAAATATCCTGCAACCACAGATCAGGAATTATCTTCTGAGCCTTCTTTTAATGCTGTCAGTAACAGGTCTATCAACATCGGTTCACGCAGCCGGGCCCCGGGAAATGATATACCGTGCATTTGTTGAAGAGAAGATGGAAATGTGGGTCGAAGCGATAAACATCCTGGAAAAAGAATACAGCAGAACCGGAGGCACTGACCTGCTTTATGAGCTTACCCTGGCAAGGTATGGATATATAGGTTACAGCCTGGGGATTGACAACAGGTCAGAGGCCAGAAAACATATAGGACTTGCCGAAGAGACAATTGACATTCTTACTGCAACACCCGGATATGAATCTTCGGCCTACGCTCTTCAGGCCGCACTTTATGCATTCCGGATCTCTATGGCTCCGTGGAGGGCTCTGTTTTGGGGACAAAGGAGCATGAACCTTATTGACAAGGCTATTGAAACAGACCCAAACAACCCCTCCGCATGGATAGAGCATGGCAACGCCATGTTTTATGCACCTTCTGCACTTGGCGGATCAAAGGAGGAGGCTGTAAAAAGCTATAGCCGGGCAATAAGGCTGATGGAAGAAGAGATGTTGGATATTCACAGGTGGCTGTATCTCAATACCCTGGTAAGCCTGGCCAAAAGCTACCGCGAAACAGATAACCGCCCGATGTCGCTGATCACCTACCGGAAGGCACTTGAGTTTGAACCTGATTTCAAGTGGGTTAAAGACGATCTGCTACCTGAGCTTTTAAATGAGTGACCAGCCTTATATATAGATTACGGCCTTTTGTGTGGTATTTTAAGATAGAATGCCGAACCCTGGCCTGGTTTTGATACAACCCGGATACTTCCACCCAGCATCTCAATATATTCCTTTGCAATCGAAAGTCCCAGACCAGTTCCGCTGTACCTTCGGCTGTCAAGAACCTCAACCTGCCGGAAACGTTTGAAGATTTCATCGTGCATATCTTCAGGTATACCAATTCCCGAATCTTTCACATAAAATTCAAGGTCGTCACCTTTTTTCCTGTACCCGAATTCAATCTTTCCGTTCTCCGTAAACTTAACTGAATTGCATATAAGATTATTCAGGGCCTGGTTCAGTTTGGATTTATCAGTCATAATCCATGCTTCAGCATCAGGCATCCTGGCTTTGAACGTGAGGGTATTCCCCCTGTCGCCGGCTCTTTTCAGAAATCTGCCATGCAATACTTCTAATATGTAGTTAGCGTTGGCCTGACAGATTTCGGCTCTGGCCTGCCCGCTCTCAATTGCTGCTACATCGATAATATCGGCAATAATGGACAGGAGATAATCACTGCTTTCCATTATAATGTTCGCAAATGACTCCTTTCTCTCATTTGATAATTGCGAATCTGACAAAAAAGCACAAAATCCGGTAATAGCGTTAAGAGGAGTCCTTATTTCATGAGAAATGTTGTTGAGAAAAGAGGTTTTCAGCCGGTCACTCTCTTCGGCTTTCATCTCTGCCATTTTTCTTTCCGTAATATCGGTAATTGTTCCTATATAACCTGTAAATTCCCCGTCATTATTGAATTCCGGAACAGTATTTCCTATTACCCATGCAACAGTTCCGTCCTTCCGTATAAAACGGTATTCAGCATATGAACCGCTCATTGTTAAAACGGCATTTTGCCAGTTTCTTGTCAGCGAAGCAATGTCATCAGGATGAACAGCTTTCAGCCAGCCATTGCCCAGGGCCTCTTCAAATTTAATTTGAGTGATCTTACACCAGTAAGGATTTACATAAACTGTATTTCCACGGGTATCGGCATTAAAAATACCAACAGGTGCTGTTTTGGCAAGAACCGAATACTTTTTTTCACTTGCCTCCAACTCCTCAATCCTCTTTTTGAGAGCTTTGTTTTCAGCTTTCAATCCCTCTGTAAGATTCTTGTCATCAGACTGCTGCTTCCCGTAACGGACTGAATATTTATCACCATGATTTTTCGTGCCATCTGTGGTGGCACTCTTATTGAAAGCGGGTCTGTTTTTCAAATTTCTCAGTATATCGGTAAACGTAATTATTTTTACGCAAACGACCCGGATTTGTTTCAACTTTCGCCTTTTTCCTTGTTTCATCAAACCGGTAATAAATACAATCAGGCATAAGATCTTTAATGGTGCCTGTGGAAAAAGTAACCCGGATACTCCCGGGATCCTACCTGTTCCTTCTGAAGATCCTCCTGATCATTGATCGTCTGCGGGGTCTGGTATCTCTCTCTTCTTCCTCGAAAGAGAAATCATCTCTTTGGAAACGTTCAAAAAACCTGTCCAGAAAAGATGGTTCGCGGTAATCGGGACAATCCAGTGATCTTTCAAGATCAAAGGGAAGCTCCGGAAACGGTTGTGACCATTGACCTGCCAATGAACGGTCACGCTGTGCTGATCGCAACGTTAATGCCACAAGTGGTAATGCGAGTGCACTTCCCGAGCCGTTTGATCCGGTGTTAAAATGAACAGCACGGGTTGATGCACCAACCCTGGTTACCATCACAACAGACGGATTGAATGAGGCAAACCATGCATCGGAATAATTCTGGGATGTACCGGTTTTCCCTGCCAACGGAAGTGTTACCCCATAAGCATACCGCAATGAAGCTCCCGTACCTTCGTCCACAGCCTTTTCAAGCATGGCGCCCATCAACATAGCCGACCACCCCGACATTATGCGGTCCCTCCTTAATCCCTGATCTCTGCTAAATATTATCTCGCCGTCGGAAGTTGTTATTGACACAATGCTGTAAGGATTGATTCTATAACCACCATTTGCAAATGCAGAATAGGCCATTGCGGTTTCAAGCAGATTTGCTTCTGCAGTGCCAAGAGCAAGTGAAGGGGAGTTATTCAGTGAAAAGGTAAAACCCATAGCTTTCCAGAATTCTTCAACCGCTTCAAAACCCACTTCTTCATACAGGTGGTAAGTGGGTACGTTCATCGAAAGTGAAAGTGCTCCAGCCAGTGAATACTGGCCCCCGTAAGCATGGTCATAGTTAACCGGACTCCAGTTTTCGTACTCGCCGAGAACAATTGAATCATTATCAAAATACCGGCAGGGACCAATACCCTGTTCCAGTGCGGTGGCATAGAGTATGGGCTTAAAGGCAGAAGCCATCTGCCGGCGGGCCAGAACCTGGTCAAATGGCTGGGTGTGATGATCAATGCCCCCGACCCAGCATTTGATAGCTCCGGATGCCGGATCAATTGCCAGCAGTCCTGCATGGAGCAATGTCAGAGCCTGCCTCAGGCTGTCCATAACAGTGACTGATTTGTTGTAAGAACCACTCCAGTCGAATATCCTCATAAAAATTGTGTCATCCAATCGCCCGGCAAGGTTCAAACGACTTGCCTCCCGCTGAGCTATCTCTGAAAGCCACCTCTCCCCTGCTCCGGAGCCATACTGTTGACTCAACCTTTGCTGCATTGAAGGCAAATGACTGTGAAATGAATTGACAGCATAATTCTGGAGTCTCAGATTCAATGTAGTATTTATAATCAGGCCGTCCTCTTCCAGGTTCCATTCTGTAACGGTTTCTTCGTTTAACCCGGAAAGGATCTCTTCAGCCTCCTTTCTTACCTGAACAAGAAAATACCCGGCAGGATTAACTGCCTCAAGATTCCGGTAATCCAGGGCAAGGGGCAGCAAAGAAAGAGAATCTGCTGCATTTTTTTCAATAAATTCATATTTTTCCATTTGACTAAACACTACATTTCTGCGTGTAAAGGCGTTTTCAGGATAGAGCCGGGGATTATAGAAGGTATTGGCCTTCAGCATCCCTATAAGTACCGCCGATTCGTCAAGGCTGAGTTGATCAACTTGTTTGTTGTAATACCGCCGGGAGGCAGCCTCGATGCCATAAACATTCTCGCCGAACGAAACGGTGTTCAGGTACAGTGTAAGTATCTCTTCCTTGCTGAATGTCCTCTCCAGGCGGTATGCCAGTAGTATCTCCTTTATTTTGTTAACAGGAAGTGACAGAAAACCGAAATCCTCCCTGCCGTAAATATTTTTGGCAAGCTGCTGCGATATTGTGCTCCCTCCCCCGGAAGCAGGATCATTAAGGATTACCGACCTGATAGCTACCCTTAACATACTCCTGATGTCAATTCCGTTATGCTTATAGAACCGTACATCTTCAGTTGCTATAAGGGCTTCTACAAGATAACCTGGGATTTGCCGGTAATTAACATTTGTACGGTTTTTGTAGAAGAACCTGCCGGCTATCTCCCCCTCCTCAGAAATTACCAGTGAGGCCGTGGCACCCCTGTAACTTTGCAGCTCCTCACTTTTCTGCAAACGACCGAATGCTCCCCAGTAAACCGCAAGAACAAACAGACAGGTCAGAACCACTGCCGCAAGAAAAGAAATTGCTATGACCAATCCCGCCTTTTTCATTTTGCCTTCACGTAATCAATAAGAAACGTTGCGAGTACTCAAAAAGTACCCGGGATTTTCCGGAAAATTATCCTCCCCTTATCTACAGCCTAATGACTGCCATAAGGCATCTTATGGTAAGTGCTCATTTAGCATTATTACGGGTAATCCACTCCCTGGCATTTACAAAAGCTTCCAGCCAGGGTGTGATCTCGTCTCCGGATTTCTTATTTGCAGTAGCACCGGTAATCCTTTCTTCCCTCCTGTCGCCCGGGTAATCGGCCCAGTTATGACGATAAAGTGACCTTTCAAGGTGCGGCATCATGGCAAGGTGCCGGCCGTCGGCGCTGCAAATAGCTGCGGTGGAGAAGTCCGATCCGTTAGGATTACCCGGGTATTCCCGCCAGGAATACTTCATTGAAATATTATGGTCATTTTCATTGCCCGGCAACCTGAATTTACCTTCGCCATGAGCAATCCATATGCCAAGTCTGCTTCCTGAAAGTGATTTCAGCATAACTGAATTGTTGCGGGTTATATCAACATTCACAAAAGCAGATTCAAATTTATGAGAATCATTAAACAGCATTTCCGGTTTGTTCTCTCCTTCCTCGCCAACCAGTCCCAGTTCCACCATAAGCTGGCAACCATTGCATACACCAAGACTCAGCGTATCAGTCCTCGCATAAAAATTATCAAGAGCCCTCTTCGCCTTTTCATTATACAGAAATGCCCCTGCCCATCCCTTTGCCGATCCAAGCACATCGCTGTTGGAGAAACCACCAACAAACACTATCATATTAACATCTTCAAGTGTCTCATGGCCGCTTATCAGGTCGGTCATATGAACATCCTTCACATCCATGCCTGACAGGTGCATGATCCATGCCATCTCCCTGTCGCCGTTCACACCTTTCTCCCTTATAATAGCAGCCTTTATACCGCTCTTTTCCCTGCGGTCAGGATTAATGCCATACTGCGATAATTTTCCTGTAAAGCCATGCGGAAATTTGTATGACAGTGGCTGCTTTCCATAATTACGGAACCGCTCCATGGCAAGTTTCCCACCCGACTGTCTGCGGTCAAGAAGATAGGAAGAGCGGTACCACACATCCCTTAGCTTATCTATATTCAGATCATATAACCCGTCATCATGCTTTACCGTAAATTCACGCCGGCCATTATACTGGCCGATCAGTTTCGCCTCCACCCCGCTTTTAGCCAGTTCGCCGATCACCTTGCCTGCATCAGCAACCTGGATAAGTACCGCCGGCTTTTCGCTAAACATAAGGTTTATTGGATTTTTCTCAAACCCGGATAAGTCAAGATCCATTCCTGATTCCGTTTCAGGGAAACACATTTCCAGCAACGCAGTAACAATTCCGCCAGCCGACACATCATGACCGGCCAAGATCATATTTCTCGAAACAAGCTTCTGTATTGCATTGAACGCCCTCACAAAATATTTCGGGTCAGTTACGTCCGGGCACTCACGGCCCACAAAATTCATTGATTGTGCAAAACTGCTCCCACCAAGCGAGAAACTATCATTTGACATGTCAATATAAAGAACAGAGCTACCCGTCACGTCCTTAAGCCCGGTGCTGACCACTTTTCTGATGTCGGTAACCTCGGCAGCCGCAGAGATGATAACCGTTCCGGGTGCATAAACCGTTGTCCCGTCCTTGTACTTCTGAGTCATTGACAATGAATCTTTCCCGGTGGGAATGTTTATCCCGAGTGCTTTGGCAAAATCAGATGCTGCCTCAACTGCCCTGTATAAGCGGCTGTCCTCTCCCTCATGCCTGGTAGGCCACATCCAGTTTGCACTGAGCGACACCCCCCTGATGCCGTCCTGAAGCGGTGCCCATATAATATTTGTCAGAGCTTCGGCAATTGAAAGTACAGAACCCCTGGCAGGATCAACCATAG
>SKND01000240.1 GCA_007120695.1 Bacteroidales bacterium
ATATGTTGAACCGCTTTTTAACGAAGGATTATTGGTAAGGACTATCCCTGACAAACCTACAAGCAAGCTTCAAAGGTATAGTACCACTCAAAAGGGAGAAAACATCATAAACAATATTGCAGACTACATTTAGGGTATAAATTGGGGAATAAGTCGGGGTATAATGCTCTTAATTCAAAAACTTGCCACATGACATTTGAGAGCAGCTGCGGAAAAAACAAATGTTATTTCCGCAGCTTAATGGTTCTAATTGACTATATTTCAAAAGGGTGGCAACGAATTAGTCCTGCAACTTGAACCCTGGCTTTCTCAATCGCGTCTTTATTGTTTCTGCCAATGGAATAAGAACTTGATGGGTTCCCAAAATTGTTATTGATAAAAGGGAGCATAACCGCGGCTACTTCCGGGTCGATTGGTGTAGTTGCATTATAATCGAGGTAAACGGGCTTTTTCATCAGGTTATGATTTGTTTTTCTCCAGCTGTTTCATTTTCCATTCAGGGTAACACTGATCAAGCCTCCTTATTTCATAGCCCTGGCCGGTCAGTACTTTCACGGCTTCATCGGCGAGCACACAAATTGTAATTTATTCATCAGTTCATTCTTTGGAATCGAAACGGCACCGGTTATATGCCCAAATTCATATTCAACCGGTGGGCGCACATCAAGATGTAGAACGTTTTCATTGTAAAGCATACTATCAAGTTCTTCAAGGATGACTGAAATAGAAGGTATTGAAACTAATTTGGTGGATCTAATCATAGCTATTTGCTTGTCTGAAAAGAAAATATGTGCGGTCAGAATTCATCAACCTGAAAAAACACATTACTCTGTCTTTCAGAAAGAGGAAACGCTTTTAATGCTTTTATGTTAAAATTTTTCATTAGCGTGCTCATAGCAATATATTGACTTTACCTTTTTTCACTGATAGCATTTTCAACCATCAGGATAAACTTGTCTAAAGGAACTCTGTGTATAAATGCAGCAGTTTTAACAGTAATGAATTTAGTGATAAATCTTCGAAAACCAAACCCTCCAACTCTTTTTACGCCGAATATTTCCATAACATCGGCAATGTCTCCGTATTCTTTTAGAATATCCGATACTAACGTTTTCTCAGTGATTTTCATAATTATTGTTTTAAGATTAATATCCTGTCTGTTTGTAAAGGTTTAAGGCAATCTTCCCGGCATGGCTGGCCAGTGAAAATCACCCTCAAAACCTTAAAGTTATATAACCCTGTTGGTCCTAATGCCCTGCATGCCCGCCACCATGTTCAAGGATGTCATGAATAGCCTCCAGTGTGTGAGTATAATCTCATACACCTCTTTATCACCGCTTTCCAGATTATATGTTTTTCTGAACAGACTGATAATCTCTGCCTCCTGTTCCTGGTTTATCCATTTCAGAACTAAATCAACGTTGTTTTCTTCAAGAGCTTTTTCGGCATCTTTAATTACAGGGCCATCATATGAATCACAATGCGCTGAAGCTGGAAGTGCAGCAAATAGCATTAATAGTGAACCGAATACAATCGAGAGAATTGTTTGCAAATTGCTTTTATGTGTTTGGAGGCTTTTGGGAATTTCCGTTCTTTTGTTCAACTCTTTAGTTTTCATAATAATTAGTTTAAATTATTTTTAATAGAAATATCTTGAAACAAAAGTACATTAAGAAATATCCCTGTGCGACCTGCTTTCTAAAGTGGCACCCTTTTTAATACATCAAGGTGTCCCGGTTTATAAAATGATACGGTGGGAACGTAATTGTCTCATATAACGAGCAATGTCATATTTTCCGGTAAACAAGAAAATGATCAAAATGGCGGGTTCCATATGACCTTTGAAAAACAAATCAGGATCACTGGAATTTCTTCATATTAATCAGAGCGGCTTTTTTGTATTCGCTGGGAGTTGTTCCGGATATCTTTTTAAAGACCCGGTTAAAAGCCGACTTGGAATTGAACCCCGATTCAAAGGCAATTCCCAGGATTGAATAGTTGTTGTATTGTGGATCTGTTATTTTGGCTTTAATATCTTCGACCCTGTGCCGGTTAACAAAATCAAAAAAGTTCGATCCTAAATATTCATTTATAACCTGTGATAATAAATATGATGGAATATCCAGATTTTCTGCAAGTTCAGGAAGGTTTAAATCCGGGTTGAGATAAGGCTTTTCCGCTGCCATATAGTTTGTCAGTTTTTCAAGGTAAACTATTGCATCCTGTTCTTTTAAACCTGAACCTGCATACTTCTTTGACTTCTGCTCTATTATAAACAATTCCTTATCAGGATAGGAAAAAATCTCTTTCTGTTTCAGACCATAATAACCAATAAGGATAATAAAAACAGATAATGAAAGAGTAATACCATGGGTGCAGAAAATCCATGAAAACAGATGTAACACATGATGAATGGATGCTATTACCATCAATAATGTCCATACAAACCCATAGACATAAACCAATTTTCGAAGCCAGTCGAGATTAATATTTTCATAATAAGAGAAATTGTTAAAAATATTAATGTCCATTTTTTTGAAAAGTCTGGTTGACACAACAAAATATACAGGACCGGATATTGCAGTCAGGACCAAAAATATAAGGAATAACAGGGGAGAATTATGTTCACTTTCCACATGGTCTAACGTGATCCCTTCACTTACTTCAGGGATAAAAGAAGCTATAAGCAGGTAAAGATTAAACAGAATAAACGGCATAAAGTGAAGCAGATGCTTGCGGTTGAATCTATTGGTTTCTGATACAAGGGAATTAATATATATATAAAGAAAAGGGCCATGCAGCATAAGAAGCGAGATAAAGCCTGCCGATAAAAGTGGAAAGTCTGTAAACAACTGGTCGGAGTATAATGCGTAAATGCCAGTGTAAATTCCCAGGTATACCAGCCAGAAAAAAAGTATTTTATCATGCAGGGCCCTGGGCTTCTTCTGAAATAACAATACAGAGAAAAAAAAGGCATTGAAAGCTGCTATTAAGAATATATACGTCATATTTCGGCAAGCAATATTCGTGTAAGATATATAAGAGTCCCCAATACTAATCAATACCGCCCCTGAAAGAATAACCTGAAAAATAAATTAACAATAGACACAATAGTCATTTAGCAAAAACCCAGGAAACTGACCGGTTACAAAACCAGTATAAAAGTACTAAAAGATGTTAAATAATTTGCAGGTTAGTAAATATAAACTAACTTTGTTGTGAAATGTAAAGAATCAATTGTTTTCGCCATTGTTTCAGTGATATAACAGAAAAAGATTAATCATGCAAACCGAACGCCAGAAAGAGATACTTGATACCGCCCTCGACCTTATCAGTCAAAAAGGGATACAAGGTCTTACTATTAAGAACCTGTCAAAAAAGATAGGCATAAGTGAGCCTGCAATATACAGGCACTATGAAAACAAAATAGAGATTCTTCTAAAAATACTTGATCTGTTCAAAGAAAGCTCAGGTAGTATTTTCGAAGAAGCATTGCAGAGTGATCCTGGAGCTATTCACAAGATAGAACGCCTCTTCTCACGGCATTTTTCAAAATTTGCCGAAAATCCAACGCTTGTATCAGTGATATTCTCAGAGGAGATATTCCGCAGTGAGCCGGCCCTGATTGAAAAGATAGCTGAAGTAATAAACCGGAACAGCCAGATACTGAGAAAAATCATTGTCAGCGGACAGGAGAAGGGAGAAATCAGAAACGACCTTGAAGCTGGACATATTGCAATAATCATTATGGGATCACTGCGTCTTTTCGTTAAACAGTGGCAGTTCTCAGGATACAATTTTAACATTGAAAAAGAAGGACAGAAATTAATCGATTCGGTTAAACTTTTAATCAGGAATAAATTATGAAAATTTCCAGTGTTAAAGAAACTCAGATATCCGCTACACCCCACAGAGTGGACGTGCGAAAATTATATGACAGAGAGAACGCCCAGGCGGTTCATATAACATTGAAACCGGGAGAGGCGTTGAAACCTCATATTACCCCGGTAGATGTTTTCTTTTATATTCTTGAAGGAACACCTGAGGTACTTGTAGGTGATGAAAGGGTAACAACGGAAGCGGACAACCTGATTGAAAGTCCGCGAGGTATCCCACACTGTCTTTACAATAATTCAGGATCATTGGCACGTATACTTGTGGTAAAGGCTCCCAAACCGGTTCAGCAATCCCGGTTATTATAAAGTTAAAACTTTACTGAATTACCCATCAATGATGGTACTTATTAAACAATTAAAGTTAGTTAATATTAACAAACCCAATTATGCAAAACAACGAAAAAAAGCTGAAAGGCCTGGCATGGCTGACAATGTTATCGGTGCTGATATTAAGCATATGGTTCCTTAGTGCCATGATAAGAAATGCGAGGATGGAGACAAACCTCGATGAGTATATGCCTTCCGAACACCCTGCTTTTATTTACAGCGACCAGGCAGAGGAGGGGTTCAATATCAAGGATGGGATCCTGATTGCAATTGAGAACAGGTCGGGCATTTATAATCCTCAGACACTCGGGAAGATCAGGGATATTACAGAGGCCCTTGAAGATATGGAGGAATTTGATGCCAGTGATGTGATGTCGCTTTATGCGGCGGACAATATTACGGGTGACGAATGGGGGCTCGATGTCCGGGCATTTTATACAAGGGTCCCGGCTACGCCGGAAAGCCTTGAGGAATTGAAACTGGATGTAAGGGATAATGATATGGTTTACCGGCGACTGGTTTCAGAGGATGAAACGGTGGCACTTATTGTAGCGGGAATGGACAGCGAGTACTTCACGCAGGAGTTTTACCGGGAGATAATGGATTTCGCACACTCCTTTGAAAGTGAAGATGAAGTAATCTATGTTGCAGGCCGCCCAATTGTCGAGGGCACGATGGCGCTTCTCGGACCAGCAGACATGAAAAAGATGGTCCCCCTTGTGCTTATGGTAATAGCTGTTGTTCTGTTCCTTTTGCTGCGCAGCTACAGGGCTGCCGGGGCAACATTACTAAGCGTGTTTATAAGCTCGATATGGGCATTCGGACTGATGTCTGTGCTCAATGTACCGATATACTCGGTCTCGACTATGATACCGGTAATGCTCATTGCGATCGGGGTAGCCTATGGTATCTATTTCTACAACCATCTGAACCGGTATTACCTGAATAACCCTGACACATCAAGGTATGAGGCAATACTCTACACGCTTGGGATCCTGTGGAGGCCTCTGGCAATGGCGGCTTTCACCACGATGATAGGTTTTATATCGCTTCTCACTTCGCAGGTGTACCCGATAAAATATTTCGGTCTCTTTACCGCATTCGGAATATTCTCGGCATTTATACTGGCTTTGGTTTTTCTGCCTGCAGCGGTTATGCTGTTTGGGTATAAACCCCGTGAGAAGAGGTCAAAAATCGGCGACTTTCTGAATAATGGCGGACTGAATGTTATGGCTGATAAACTGCTGAAGAAGAAGGTGTGGGTTTATGCTGTGGTGGCAGTGGTTGTTTTGGTTTCACTTTTCGGACTGCAACGGGTGTGGATAAACTCAAGTTTCCTGGACAATTTCGAGAAGGACAGTGATATTGTCCAGACTGATGCATTTGTGAACAGCAAGTTCGGCGGCACCTCAACGCTAAACGTAATATTGGAAAGCGAAAACGCCGATGCCTTCAAACAGCCTGAATACCTGCGCCTGATGGACACAATGCAGGAAGAGACCGAAAAACTTGCCGAAGTCGGCAATTCATTTTCGCTTGCCGACTATCTGAAGCGGATGAACAAGGTAATGA
>SKND01000009.1 GCA_007120695.1 Bacteroidales bacterium
CCTCAGAATAATTATTCACTATCACTACCTCTTCGAGAAGCTCAGGCAGGGGTACCATTAAGACGACCAGCTCCTGTTCAGCATCAGCGCGACTCAGGGCTATTTCCTGTTGTTTAAATCCAATAAAGGAGACAAATATCTTTACCTGGTCATATATCTTTATATAGAATGAAAAATCCCCTTCTGACCCGGTAACAGCAAGCAGCTTCCCGTCATGTGCCGATATGACGGCACCGGCAAGCGGGTCATGATACTGATTCTGAACCCGGCCATGGATAAATATCTGTTCCTGTGCTTTCAAATATGCAAAATGCATACTTATAGCCAGCACAAAAACTATCAATCTCCTCATAAATAAAGAGTTATAGTGCTTTTGTGTAATAAGTTAATTCCGGTATGTTAATTCAGGAAAGCCGGGGAGGAGCACGCGGGGAGATATGGTTACCGGTGTATAAAACCGGCGGATTCTGGTAAAATGAAATATTGACTGTTGTGAATATCTCTTCAGTGAAGAAGATATCCATTGATCTTTTCAGGTTGAATTTTGCAAATTCATGCTCACATAACGGACACTCCTCGTGATCATGAACTGTTTTTGCGGGAGAAACTATATTTAAAACATCCTTATGATCCAGGTTAGCGTCACAATTTTGCCTGTAGTGGTGATCATCAGAAGGTCCGTCATTATTGCTGCAGAATCCTGTTAATGATGAGCAGCTGCTTTTGTTTGAATGGTCAACCACGTGGCGGTGACCGGCAGCATGGTTGTGGTCATGGTCATGGTGAATAATGTGCAGGGCCTGGAACAGGAACGGGTATACTATAACCAGCAGCAGGAAAAAGGCCGTATGTCTGATGTGCTTCTGCATAATTCAGGTAACAGAATGCAAAAATAGATATATTCCGGGATTTAAGGACATATTTGTTCATTTATAATTATGTAAATTTACAGATTGATATTTGTAGTTCGAATTAAATTTATTGGTATGGCTGAACTGATCATTAACGGGCAGATGAAGTTATCGAATATTATTGATAAGGATAAGCGGGCTCTTGTGCTTTTCCCCCGGTTTGGTATTGACCTGGGCATTGGCGATAAAACAGTCGCCGGTCTTTGCATGCAAAAAGATATTGATCTGCAGTTTTTTCTTCTTATGGTCAATACATTCCTGAACCCGGACTATTTTCCGGATAAGCAATTGAAGAGTGTGGATGCAGACATGCTTATAGGGTATCTTGTTGAATCACATAATTTTTACCTTGAAGAGAGAATCCCATATCTGCAGTCTCTGATTGAAAAATTCAAAAAAAGTGTTGACCATCCCGCAACTGCACAACTGGAAAAATTCTTTGATCAGTATATAGTTGAAGTAAAAGATCATCTCGCATATGAGGATGAAACAGCATTTCCTTATATGGCAATGATATCGGCTTATAAAAAAAGGTCTGATGTGCCGGCCGGACAAATTGATTATTCGGTCGGTGTTTTTGAAGAGAGGCATGATAATATCCAGGAGAAGTTATCAGATCTGAAAAATCTGCTTGTTAAGTATTTCCCCCCGGTTAATGACCGCTATATAAGGATCAGGCTGCTGAATGAGCTGATAGATTTTGAGGAAGATCTGATCAACCATGCAAGGATTGAGGACAAGGTTCTGATCCCGGTGGTAAAGCAACTGGAACAACAGGTTAAGTCAGGCTAAACATGAAAAAACGCGGTTACAGACAGAGAATTATTGTTACAGTCACCAAGGTGGCAAATTCTATAAAAACGTAATTATCAATATGGGTAAAACCATCCTCATAGCAGAGCAATCGGAGATAATCCGAAAAGGCCTGATCAAGGTTATAAACAGCTTTGACATGTTTGATAATGTGAGCGAGTTAGCTTGTAACGCAAACATTGAGGCATCGGTCATAAAGCTGGAACCGGATATACTCGTAATAAATCCTCTTATGATAGGCACCTCACTCAAGGGATGGCTTAAAGAACAAATTAATGGAAGGATGAAGGTTGCTGCCATTGTTTATACCCTGTTTGATGATGAAATCAAAGAGGTTTTTGACGAGATAATCCAGATAAATGATACCAGGCTCAGGATAAAGACCAAACTCACTTCGCTTATAAACAGCAAAGATGAATCCAAAAAACCCGCTCCCGATGACACCCTGTCATCACGAGAGAAAGATGTAGTAAGGCTTCTGGCAAAAGGCCTGAGTAATAAGGAAATTTCCGAACAGCTCTATATCAGTCCTCATACGGTCATAACCCACCGCAAAAACATTACCCGTA
The DNA here is from genome assembly GCA_007120695.1 of Bacteroidales bacterium. Taxonomy (GTDB): domain Bacteria; phylum Bacteroidota; class Bacteroidia; order Bacteroidales; family PUMT01; genus PXAP01. The sequence continues at coordinate 2,294 of SKND01000009.1, forward strand.
AGCTCAACATAAAATCTGTTGCGGGACTGATAGTTTATGCAATTATCAATGAGATTGTCTTAGTTGATGACCTTCATAATCAATAATATAATTTTTTCTAGGATCAATCAAACCGGAGCGGTTAACAAATTTCATATTCATTCAGGGTATAGATACAGGCCTCTCTCCATCGTGGCAATCGCCGCATGAGACAAAATGGATGTTGTTCGGGCTGTCTTTAAACGCGTAGGTGGTGTTCATCGTCATAACATCGAGTCCGCAATTCGAAGTACCCGGATGACAGTTCACACATGCATTGACGGCCGAATTTGAGTGGCTGCTGTGACAGGCAAGGCAGCTGATCCCTTCATGCACGCCTGTCGGGGTCCTGTCATCCATAGTGCCGGCCTGGTGCCATACATCGGGTGCATGGCACTGGATACAGAGCCGCATAAGAGGATCGTCCGACACATTAAGCTTTCTGTCGCCGTCCCACATAACCGGTTTGGGCAGAACCGATGCATTCAGGAACATTCTTTCATTCCTGTCATATAAACCGGCCTTGCTGTATCCGGGCATGCGCCGGTAATGCATATCATCCGATCCTGCGTATTCAATTCCGGACTTTGGTATGCCCTCTTCGTGGATACTGTGGCAGGTGAGGCAGGGAATCACAGGCTGACGGGCTTTGCCGGGATCTTTCAGATGCCAGGGACCTGCAGTGCTAACCGGCTCAACAAGAGAATAAATATCCCCCTCGTAGAACATTCCGTGGCAGCGCAGGCAATCATGGTTAAGCTGCTCGTTGCTGTTCTGATCATCATCAAGAAATATATGGGCATAGTCCACCGAATGACCGCCCGAAAGCCACGCCGAATACTCTGCCTGGTGGCACTCCCTGCATGTCTGGTTCATGGCCAGCACCTGCTCTTCACTCAGAGAAATATCATCATAAAAGTCCCTCGAATAATGACGGAACACCATTCTCATTTTTTCGCGGAGACTGTGAATTCCGCTGCTAAGTGCAGTTCCGTGGCACTCTATGCAATTGATATCCCTGTGGGCCGATGATGCCCACATATTATATGAATCCTCTATTTCATGGCAAGACAAACAGGTACGGTCGGGTGGTGCTGCGTTCCAGTAGCTGTAATATCCGAGCATAACCAGCAGCAGACCGAAGTGGACGGCAAGTATTATTGCGAGTCTTTTTTGAAACCTGGTCATTTTTTGTTGTATTATTAATAAGGTTTATGTTCAGGATATTTTTTTTTCAGGTCCCATATAAACCCCTGTGTTTATTAAACTAACTTTGTATTACAAAGATTGATTGGGGTTTTATAAGACTATCAGCTAACGGGTTATCCGAACCTGTTGCCATGGTTCCACTCCCTTACTATAAAATCGGATACCCAGTATCCCAGTGCCATTATTGTCAGAACGGGATTGAATGCCCCGTTGGTAACATGCAGGCTGCCATCGGCAATAAAAAGGTTGTCAATATCATGAATCTGACCGTACTTGCTGGTGACTGATGTTTGCGGGTCATCGCCCATACGGCAGGTGCCGGACTGATGCTGGCTGCCGCTTACTCCGGTTCCGGGAATACTCTGCCATGTTTGTATTGCCCCGGCTGACTTAAGCCACTGTTCGGCTTTATCGGCAATAAAGCGGGCTGTTTTAATGTCCTCGTCCAGTTTGAAACCTGATATCCTTGCCACCGGAATGCCCCAGTAGTCTTTTACCTCTTCACTCACCTGCACCCTCGATACCGGGTTGGGCACCTCCTGTACCGGTCCCTTTACCCCGACATGTCTTTTGAAATTATGTTTCTGAAAATCCTTATGCTCCTTACCCCAACTTGCCGAACCCGGGGGCCTTACGCCCGTGAACAGGTATGGCATCCTGATGAATTCGTTGGCAAGCATGGCGCCTCCCACTATCCCGGGGTTATGATGTGCAAAGTCACAGATGGCCACGCTGGCACCAGGCCCCACATCATCATATACCTCTTCATCGAACAGCCCGTAAGCCCCGCTGTATGCATGTCCCTGCAGGTTCCTGCCCACCTGGTCGTACCTGTTGCCCAGCCCGTAAGGATGCAGATCCGATTTTGAGTTCAGAAGCAGCCTTGCCGTTTCGGTAGCCGAGGCGGCAACCACCACTATATCGGCTGTCTGCACCTGCCTGCGGTCACTCTCATCGAAGTATGCCACCCCGTTCACCTTTCCGTTGCTGTTGGTCATTATCTCGTACACCTGCGAATTAATTCTCAGTTCACAGTTACCTGTTATCACAGCCACGGGTATAACGGTATTCTGGGTGCCGCATTTGGCATCAACCGGGCATGCAAAGCCCACACAGTTTCTCATTCTTATGCAGGCAGGTCTTCCGCCGTAAGGCACGGAATTACGAAGCATAGGGATGGGGAAGGGGTGAAACCCTATTTTCTTAGCTGCCGCTTCAAGCATGGTGGCTTCGCGGTTATGTTTGAAAGGAGGCATCGGATGAGGTTTGCGGCGTGGCGGGGCGAAAGGGTTCTGGTAATCATCGCCTGCAACGCCGATGTCCCACTCGGCTTTCTCGTAAAATGGCTCAAGGTCATGGTACGATATAGGCCAGTCGGCGATGCTCGAACCTTCAATATGACCGTAAGTGGTTTTAAATTTAAAGCACTCCTCCATAAACCGCCAGGCCATTGCACCATATGAAACGGTCCCCGAGCCCACACAGGCCGCATTGTTATGGTATGACCAGTCGTTCGGATATACAATTCTCTCATTACCCTGCATGTCAACCGCCACCCGCCAGTACCTTTCATTATCCGGGCCATAATAACAACCCAGGGGAAAGGTGCGCTGGGAGGTAAGTTCATCATTGTTGTGCTCGTCATATTTAGCCCAGTCCCCCCTCTCAAAAAGGACAACCGAGAGGCCTGCCACGGCTAGTTCCTTGGCGGCCACTCCTCCGCCTGCACCCGAGCCTATTACAACTGCATTGACATGTTTGTTTGCCATAAAAGGTTGTTTTTACTGTTTCAGTGGACATTGCGACCAATGATAAGAGGATAGTCCAGCCTCATCATCCGGTAGCTTACATAGTTTTTGTTGCCTCCGTGCCGGGGACTGCCATAAAAGCCCTGGAGACAGTGGTTGCGCAGCATTCCGAAAAATGCTGACGGCCTGTGTCCCTGCCAGTCCTCTTCATTGTACTGCCCATTCTCAATATCTTTAAGAAATTGAAAACCGGTTTCAGCATCAAGGGCGGTGAACCCTTTACCGTATATTCTTCTGCATGTTTCATCGAGGCCTTTCAGGCATGCCCTGTACATGGGGAGATGTTCGCTATAGAAACCGGCGAGCTGCCTGTCTATATAATTTGTCACACCCGCTTCGCTTCCTCCCGCAAAATCATCGGGAGGAATGATCTGGTCGGCCAGAGCATCAATGATCTCAGACTCTTCAGATGTAATTATATAGTAGCGGGAATAGCCGTTATTGAAACAGCTGC
>SKND01000057.1 GCA_007120695.1 Bacteroidales bacterium
CCATCCATATCCCGTCCCTGTCAGGCATATGAGAATGAACAGAGATGCCACCGGACTCCTCACCTCCCAGAAGAACTTTCTCCTTTAACATTACAGAACAAATTTCCTTAAACCCGATCCGTACCCTCTTTACATCAAGTCCGTAATGCCTGCAAAGTTTCTCTATCTTAACCGTTGATGAAAATCCAGTCACCACTGTACCCGTATATCCTTTATACTTATGCAGATAATGAATAAGTAAAAGCATGATATGATGAGAGTCAATATAGTTTCCGGAACCGTCAAACATCGCAAGGCGATCGGCATCACCATCCACTGCCAGTCCGCAGTCAATTTTACCGTTTCTGCGGATAAAGGCAGCAAACTTTTTCAGATTTTTTGCCAGAGGCTCGGGAGGTACGCCTCCGAAGGAAAAATCATGCTGGCAATTGACCTGGTGGATCCCGGGTAATATTTTCTTCAGAACCCTCTGCCCTGATCCGTACATGGCATCGAAGGCAAAGGTGAGTCCCGATTTCCTGAATGATTCCAGATCGAAATTTTCCTTTATATGGGATATATAAATCTCTTCAAGGTCTGTATATTCAATTATCCCTTTCCCGATATACTCGTCAAAATGCAGGGATTCAAGGTGTATCTCGTTGAGAGCAGGAATCATAGTTTCAATATTCCTGATTTCCTGATCGAGCAATGGTCCGCCATAGTATCCCTTTATCTTGAATCCGTTATATTCGAACGTGTTATGACTGGCAGTAATAACAACGCCAAGTGCCGCCTTTTTGCTAATAACACCATACGAAACCATAGGGGTTGACCCAAAGCCTTTGGAAAGGTATACATGTACACCCGTAAGTGCAAATATCTTTGCGGCGGTCTCAGCAAACATTTTACCACCGAACCTGGTATCATAACCTATTACTACCGAAGCCTCCCTCTCCTTTTCCTGGTTTACCAGCCACCGGGCAACTGCACGTGAAATCCTGGCGACATTTCCCACTGTAAAACTTTCTGCTATTATGGCTCTCCATCCGTCTGTACCAAATTTTATGTTATCCATACCATAGTTTTAATAAAGATAAATAATAATTACCGGAATACCCTTCGTTGATTTAAAGCGTTCTGATATAATCTCGCATTCCGGTTATGCTCTGCAAGGGTCTTTGCAAAACGGTGATACCCGGAAAAGTCCTCCTTTGCGCAGAAGTACAGATAATCATGGTGCTCAGCATTCAGTACTGCATCAATAGCCTGAACAGGAGGCACTGCTATGGGACCGGGTGGCAGACCTGCATATCTATAGGTATTATAGGGAGATTCTGTATTCAGATGAACGGTCAGTATCCGGTTAACGGTAAAGTCGCCTATTGCATACTTAATTGTCGGATCAGCCTGAAGCCTCATTCCCCTTTTAATACGGTTGATGTATACCCCTGCAATTACCGGCATCTCATCTATTTTTGTGGTTTCTTCACTGATAATTGATGCCATTGTACTTACCTCTACCCTGGTGAGCCCGGTTTCTCTCCTCTTCCTTTCCCTTTCTTCATTCCAGAACCTTTCATACTCGGTGATCATCCGGTTGATAAACTGCATGGCTGAAACATTCCAGTACATCTCATAGGTATTGGGAATAAACAGGGCAGGGATGGTATTTGCGTTAAATCCGGCAGATTCAATAAACTCTGAATCGTTGATAAGATTAACAATAGCGGCAGAGTCAGCTTCGATCTGCCCTGCAACTGCAGAAGCGATATCCTCAACTTTACGCTGACTAATGAAAACGACATTTACAGGTACCTGGTTACCTGAGCGAAGCATATTAATAAGTTCATTATTATTCATTCCCCCCGTCAGCCTGTAACGTCCGGGACGAATATTGTTATGATAGTTCTTCCTTAGAGAAAGCCATTCGAGCGACCTCCTGTCTTTTATCAACCCCTTTTTTTCCAGTGAGTCAAGCACGCCTTGAAGGTCAGATCCGGAATGAATGTAGAAGTCGGACGAAGATGCATCTCCCGTTTCCACATTTGGTCTGAATACCCTGTCCCATACAAAAAACCCCGCAATACCTGCTGAAACGACTCCGACAAAAAGAAGCCAGATAACAAATCTGGCAATTAATTTTTTCGCCCCTCTTTTGTTCCCTTTAACTCTTCCCATATTTCAAATTTGAATCCCCAAAAATAATATAAATCGACAAACCCTGATAATTCTACTTTAATCATATGTAGATTACTGATTTACTGAATCATAATATGATTACAGAAAAATCCATCACTGAAATATAACGTTATTTCAACGAAAAAGTTTTCAGAAAAATATAATCCCGTAATGATGAGCAAGGGCAGTTAGTCCATAAGAAAGACCAAGTGAAAAAATCGGGGCAACAATCCAGACTATCCAGAATTTCCTGACTGTAGGGTCAACTATTATCTTCTTCCATCCGAACTTTGATATACCGACAGCTATAATGGCAAAAGTATTCAATTGTACCAGTGAAGTAGGTATACCGCGTGTAATGGATGCAAGCAGAAGAAGTGTCGCGGTAACAATTGAGATCAATGATGCTCCAACAAGGCCGAATTCAACAATCCCCTTTCCGGTTGATTGCAATAACCTGTATCCGAAAAGTGAACTTCCGATGGCAAAGCATGGTGCAATAATAAGCGTTGTAACTGTTATTATCATAACAAAGTTATCTTCACTGTTTGCATCTATTCCAAGTTCATTCAGCACCATTGAGGCTATAGGACCTGAAGCATTCGCAACGTTGTTGGCACCTATGGCAAAAGCAACATAACAGGAAGAGAGGAATACAACAACCTTTAATGCAACATGATTGGAAACCTTTTCATAGTCGATAGATGTTGAATTCTTTATTCTTCTATACAATAGCTTACCTGTTACCAGTGTAATAAAAAATGCTATTACTGGCAGAAAAAGCCAGGTCGGGATAATCTCAAGAAGGAGCTTGGGAGAGTTTAACTGGTTATAATAGATTGCGGGGCCGGCGATGGCAAATACAGTTGCCTGGCTGGTAGACTGAGGTACTGCAAGATAGTTGGCTACAAGCAATGAAAAACCTACTGAGAAAAATACGATTGTAAGAATATCAGGCGTAAGCATCTCTGCAGGAATCAATTCCTTTCCCATCGTTACACCTACCTGCTTCCCTGCTATAACAGCACCAAGCAGAACAAACAATCCGAAGACTCCCGGAATCGCAAGTCTTTTAATAACATTGGATCCGTATGCTGCTGAAAACGAGGGTGCAGTTCCGCTGGCACCCATGTTCACAGCAAGGAACATCGCAGTTAACAGGGGTAATAAAAGTTCGCTGTACAATTACCTGAATTTACTTTGTTTATTAAAAAGAGAATATTATGCAAAATTCACGACACATACAAATATAAATTAAATTTTCTCAGTTTAAAATACACATACAAATTAACCCATTATAAAATATTACTATGTTAAATGGTAGTTTTTGAAACCAATTTGCCAGAAAACAGTATAGGGTTAAAAGGAATTTTGTATATTTAGAAGAGTTTATAAATAGATTATTATGCCCTGAAAACTCTACAACATGTCCGATATATTGTTTAATTATCTGAACAGGCGGTTAAAGGAAGCTGAAGGCAAGGAAACTGCAGTTTTTAAAAACCCCGGCCCTGTGGTCACTATTTCAAGACAAAGCGGGTGTTCAGCCCGAAGGCTCACAAGAAAACTTGTCGAGGAACTCAATCAACGTGCTAAAAAAAAGGAGGATTCTAAAGACTGGGACTACATAAACAAGGAACTTCTTGAAAAAGCTGCAAGGGAGCTGGATGTTAAGCCATCTGAAATTGCATATGTTTTCAAATACCAGGAGAGAAATGCCCTTGGCGATATCTTTGCCTCATATGCCAACAAGTATTATAAAAGTGAACGTAAAATCAGGAAAACGATTGCTGATGTAATAAAATCAATAGCAGCCGAAGGTAATATCATTGTTATCGGCCGAGCAGGTGTCGTCCTTACAAAGGATATCATGCAGTCACTTCATATCAGCCTTGAAGCTCCTCTTGAATGGCGCAGCCTTATGATAAGTGAAAGGTATAATCTCTCCTTTTCTGATGCCAAAAAATCGGTTATAGAAATGGACAAGAAAAGGGAAAGATTCAGAGAATCCTTTGAGGGAAGAAATACCGATTATACATGGTTCGATGTTACATTTAACCGGATGTCTCTAACTGAAAATGAGATAATAACAACCATCATCAAGATGATGGAGACCAAAAAACTTATCTGACATCTACCTCTTACCAGGCTGCCTGATGCCGAAAAAACATTACCACAGTCAATGACTGTGGGTTTTTGCGTTAAAATAACCATCCGGAATTATTTTTTCGCAAAAAGATTTGGAAATTTAACTAATTATGTAGTTATTTGATGTGTGAATCCCCATGATAATGACTTTCAATAAAAAGGATGAATATATCATACAAAATTCCAGGGCTATGTTAAAATACAGGTGGTTATTTTTATTACTTGTCCTTGCTACGCCACTCCGGTTGCCGGCACAGGATGATATGGCTTCGCTAAAACTACTGCTGGCGAACGAATCGAATGATGAAGCAATTGCACTATTTTACAGGCTTGTAAAGAATGACAAAGACAATTCTGAGTTGTTGTTTCTGGGTGCAATGACACACAGACGACTGATGCGGCAGGATAGTTCGCTTTTATACCTTCAGAAGGCAGCCACGCTCAATCCGGAAGATGAAAAGATATTGACTGCGCTTGCCGGTGCATACACTGATATGAACAGATATACCAATGCAAAGGAAATTCTGGAGGACCTTATAAAAAAGGATTCAACGAAACTTGCGCCCCATATTCAGCTGGCTGCTCTTTACCTGAGGGATAACCAGCCTCGTGTTGCGCTCGACATCTATTATTATCTGCATGGGCGGGAACCATCTAATTACAACTACCTGAAAAGTATTGCAATGTGTTACCGCCGATCCGGAAATGACATGAAAGCGGTAAATTATTATAAAAAGGCACATGAGCTTGCACCGTCAGATCTTTCAATAAATATTGCACTGGCGGGTCTCTACCTTAAGATGAAAAATTATGAAGAAGGACTGGTCATATCTGAAAGGGGTCTTAAAGTGGACAATAAAAATAATGAAATGCTCTTCTGGAACGGATTTTTCAATTATGCGACGGGTAACTACAAGGAGGCACTCTCAAAGCTTTTAAGATCAGAGCAGCTCGGAAATGAATCGGCAAATATAATACAATACATAGGGATTTGCTACTATCTCCTGGGTAATCACGCAATGGCAAGAGATTACCTGGAAAAGACGGTATCATTAAATGTCAACAGCTTCAGGATCTACAACTACCTTGGTATAATTTACAGGGAAATGAAAGATTTCCAGATAAGTGAAAGGTATTTCAACAATTCTCTTGCCGTGCTTTCGCCCCCGGTCAGGGAACTGACTGAGACATATCAGCACCTGGTAGAGACCCATAAGCAGGCAGGTGAAATGGAAAAAGCCGCTGATGCCTACAGGGCTGCGCTGGTTTATGACAGTGATAATCCGTATTTGTATTACGGACTGGCTTATACACTCGACAACCATCTTTCAGATAAAGCCTCGGCCCTTGAAGCGTATCTCCGGTTTTCTGAAATTGCATCCGGAATCAAGGTAGACGACAAGGATCTTTCTACTTTTCTCGACCACTCCAACACAAGAATCAGGCGAATCAGGGAGGAAAAGTTCTTCG
>SKND01000354.1 GCA_007120695.1 Bacteroidales bacterium
TCATCAACTTAAGTTCGCAAAAGGTCATGTACATACCATGAGGATTTGACTTCGTCGATTTCACATGCACTATTAGTCACTTTTATCAAAATAAATCAGATGTGACATTGACTTCGTCGATTTCACATGCAATATTAGTCACTTTTATCAAAATAAATCAGATGTGACATTGACTTCGTCGATCTCACATGCACTATTAGTCACTTTTATCAAAATAAATCAGATGTGACATTGACTTCGTCGATTTCACATGCAATATGATTTAACTTTTAGCCAAAATGGTCAGTTGTGAAATTCATACATTTGAAATGCTGAACATGAATTTCATGCTAAACATAATTAATTGAATATTAACTTTATTGACCTGATTTGTACGGATGAAGCCCCCATCAGATTACATCAGACAAAATAACATGTATAAAGCATGAGGGTTCCATGGGAATTGAAAAGCATTTTAACCGTTATGTGAATTAGTAACATATTGTTAAATAGATTGATAACCATACTTTATACACATGAAATATACTCCTCAGAAAATTGCACATTATGGTACAATATTTGAAACTTATAGTTTAGAAGCAATCTGTTGGCATATCCGGAAAAAATGGTTATCCGGATTAATAAGAAATGTTAATTTTTTCGCAGTATTGACTCACCTTTAAATAATTTCTCTACATTCAAAAAATTAATCACCAGTTTCAATACCAGTCATTAAGTTGCCCGGCAGAAAAATTATTAACCCGGACAGATTAACAAGGTTTACCGTCTTTTTTATGTGACACAGCCCCATCTATGTTTTATTAGTATAAATTAGAATACATTCTGCCATGAACCTGAAAATTTCCTCCCTGTTACTTTTTTCAAGCCTGCTGTTAAACAATGTGCAAGGTTCTGAAAAATATTATACCTCCGATGGTATCGGTAGTCAGCTGGAAAGGTACTCCTCTGTGGTTAGTCCCCAGAAAGTCTACCTGCACCTCGACAAAAGCAGTTACAGTGCGGGACAGACGATCTGGTTCAAGGCATACGTCTTTGACGGGACAGACAATAAGCCATATAAAGACAGCACAAACGTCTATGTCGACCTTATCGGCTCAAACGGAAAGACACTGGCAAGAAGGATATTATTAGCCGGTAATGGCACGGCAATAGGAGACATGCTGCTGGGATCTGATATACCGGAAGGCAACTATATCGTAAGGGGATACACCGGCTGGATGAGAAATTTTGATAAAGAGTTGTTTTTTACAAGAGAGCTTTATATCAGGAATCCCGGTTATGCAAACATAATTTCCAGGACTGAGGTGAGGCGAAACCGCAGGTTTAACCGCGATATAGAAAGGATGGAGGGACGGTACCAGGTTGCCTTTTACCCGGAGGGCGGAAACCTGCTGTCCGGCACTTTGAACAGGGTTGCTGTTAAAGTTGTTGACGAACTGGGCAGGGGGCATTCTGCAAAAGGGGAACTGATCGATGATAGCGGCAATGTTGTTGAACGGTTTGAGACTAATTCGCGGGGAGTCGGACTGATTGATTTTGAACCCTTAGCTGGCAGGTCATATGAGGCTTTAGTTTCGGTTAACGGAGAGAGGGCCAGTAGTTATGATTTACCGGCAGTTAACCATGAAGATTTTGCCATTCGTGTTCATCAGACTGAGGAACAGGTAAGGATAAATCTTGTTGCATCAGTAAGTCCGGGAAACCGGCTCTATACGGATGAGGTTATCCTGATTGGCCATACACGGGGAATTCCTATGTATTCAAATAGTTTCAGTATAACTGACGGCAGACTGGAGCTGTCGGTCGACAAGACTCTTTTTCCTTCAGGAATAACACATTTCACGGTGTTTAATGGTAATAAAGTGCCGGTGGCAGAGCGCCTGGTTTTTATCGACAGGGAAGATCAGCTTGAGATCAGTTCGGAGATTGGATTGGTAACATCAGGTGAAGCAGATTCGGTTGATCTGACAGTAAGCATAACCGATCATAATGGAAATCCTGCAGGAGGGTCTTTCTCATTATCTGCTGTATCCGGCCATACTGAACCGGAGTTTGGCTACCCCAGCATAGTGTCATACATCCTTTTTGATTCTGATCTGAACGGTAACGTTTTCAACTCACCGGCTTTTCTGGATCCGGCACTCGATGTGAATGTGGCAGTCGATCAGTTCTTACTGACCTACGGTTGGAGAAGATTCAAATGGGAGGATGTCCTTTCGGGGAATTTACCGGAAATCAGTTATCTGCCGGCACCAGGATTAACCGTATCAGGAAGGCTTGTCAATCCTTCCAATGACGAAACTGTTGCTAACTCTGAAGTTCAGCTGAAAGTTAACCTGGGGGATGAACCTGATGTTTTTACAACAACATCAGGGCGGGGTGGGGTATTTGAGTTTGGCGGACTTTTCTATGAGGGTCCGGTAGAAATTGAGTTATCAACCCGGAGACTGGCGGCCGGATATCCGCCGCGTATTGAGATCGATGAACAGCAAGGTCCGGCATTTAATTTTTCTCCGGGACTGGCTACAAGAGTCAACAATATTACATCAAGGGGAGATGACTGGTCAAGGACCAGGGCAGAGCTTCCTGCATACGGATCAGCATCTGACGGCCAATCACAACCCCGCAGGTTTGGCACCCCTGACCAGACAATTTTTATTGATCATGAAAAGCAAATTTATAATAACGTGCTGGATGTGCTTCAACAGTATGGCAGGGGAATGGCATTTGAGAGGGGAAGTGTCAGGATAGTGGGTCATTCAAACCTTGAGGGGCCAATTGAACCGGCATTTATGCTGGATGGGCGCTATACAGGAGCTGCCTCAATACTTGGCATGAATCCAAGAGAGATTGAAAGGATTGAAATCTTCAGGCGGGGCAGTGCCGCTATTTTTGGGATGAAAGGAGGTGGGGGTGTGATCCTGGCATACACCAGGAAGCCGGGGCAACAGGTATTTGTAGATGCAAGGGAATTTGTAATAGCCGGCTTTCATGCACCAAGGGAGTTTTATTCGGATCTCATTCCAATTCCCGGGTTTACCGGTAATGATGAGCTGGTAAAAACCATTTACTGGGATCCCTCACTGGAACCTGATACTAAAGGAAACCTGAATATCCGGGTACCGTTGTACCCCGGTTTGCAGAACCTGATGTTTATGATAGAAGGGGCCGGATATGACGGGGGACTCGGTTTCTCGATGTTTACCATTGAGCTCCACTAGTCAGGAACGGTATACCAAATTGAGCAATCCGGGTATTATCTTGCCGGCAACAAGTTGACACTTTTTGTCCAGCTTTGTGAGACGCTGATGTTGTGAGACATGCCGTCCCGGTCACATATCAGCCCTGATTTCTTTGATGCACGTTGTAAATGCTTTTTACCTTCTGTTTTTCGAACACCAGTGCGGTGCGGTTTGGAATATATATTCTCAGATAATGCGGATGGTTGACCTTGCCGTTCCAGTCGGTTACATATTCAATGCTGTCGTCAATCCTTGCAAATCCGCCAAACTCTTCCCTGTCGCTGTTTACAAGCAATTTATATCTTCCCGGGGTTGTTTTTATACCGTAATCTGAAAATGAGACCGCAGGGTTGAAATTAAAAACAAAGAGGTATGATCCCCTTGTAAATGCCATCACCTGGTCGCCATCGTTGTTATGGATCAGGTGTTGACTGTAAGTAAAGTAACCCGGGTCCTTCCTGATAATTTCGATCATGGCCCTGTCAAAGTCCCCCAGATGATGGTATCTCAGTCCCCTATTCCCTGCAAGGCTCCATTGCCGTCTTGCATAGAAGTACGACCAGTTATTACCCTCCCGGGGGAAGTCAATCCATTCGGGGTGGCCGAATTCATTACCCATGAAATTCAGATATCCCCCGCCGGCAGTGGCAATGGTAATAAGCCTGATCATCTTGTGAAGTGCTATCCCTCTGTCGATAATGAGTGATTGTGATTCTTTGTTCATGCAATAATACATCTCCTTGTCCATCAGCCTGAAAGCAATGGTCTTGTCCCCAACCAGCGCCTGGTCATGGGATTCTGTATAGCTGACGGTCTTTTCTTCGCTTCTCTTCTGTGTAAGCTCGTGATATATTTCGCCGGTGTTCCACTGTTCATCCTGCCGCTCCTTGATGATCCTTATCCAGTAATCAGGAATTCCCATCGACAGCCTGAAATCGAAACCCATGCCTCCGTCTTCAACCGGAGCAGCCAGTCCCGGCATTCCGCTCATCTCTTCGGCAACACATATTGCATTTGGTTTGACCTGGTGAATAAGCTTGTTTGCCAGTGTCAGGTAGGCAATGGCATCTTCATCCTGTCCCCCGTCATAATAGTTGTCATAACTGCTAAAGCTCCTTCCCAGTCCGTGATCCAGGTAAAGCATACTGGTTACCCCGTCAAACCGGAACCCGTCAAAACCGTATTCGTCAATCCAGAATTTGCAGTTTGACAAAAGGAAATGAGCCACTTCCGGTTTACCGTAATTAAAGCAGAGTGAGTCCCATGCCAGGTGCTCACGTCTTGCTCCGGAATGAAAATATTGCCATTCCGTACCATCAAGCATGGCAAGACCCTCATTCACATTTTTGACAGCGTGTGAGTGAACCATGTCCATGATCACTGCTATTCCCATGCCGTGTGCTTCGTCAACCAGTTTTTTCAGATCATCGGGTGTGCCAAACCGTGATGAGGCGGCAAAAAAGTTCGACACGTGGTACCCGAATGAACCGTAATAAGGGTGCTCCTGTATGGCCATCAGCTGAATTGCATTATACCCCGCATGTGAGATGTAGGGCAGAACCTTCTCCCTGAACTCATTATAAGTGCCGGTCCTCTGCTCCTCGGTTGCCATACCGATATGGGCTTCGTATATGAGCAGCGGCTGCTCTGAAAGATTTGGCGATTTGTTGGCCCGGTGATAAGGATCAGGCGGGTCCCAGAATTGAGCACTGAATATATTGGTTTCGCTGTCCTGCACTACCCTTACTGCGTAAGCAGGTATGCGGTCTCCGCGACCACCTTCCCAGTTTACCGATAACCGGTAAAGGCTTTGGTGCTTTATAACCGCTCCGTCGACAATAAGTTCCCACACCCCATTCTCCTTGAGGGTAAACATAAAATCATCCTGCTCTTTCCAGCCGTTGAATTCTCCAACAAGGTATAGTGCCGATGCATTGGGAGCCCACTCCCTGAAAACAATGTTATGGTCGGGTTTATGTACCCCGAAAAACATGTGTCCGTTGGCAAAATCCTTGAGAGGGACTCCTCCCGTGAGATTTTCTTCCAGCCGGACAACATGCTCATGCCTTTTAATAATCTTATCCTGATATGGCTTTAACCAGGGGTCTTTTTCTATTATCTTCGGATTATGCATGGGTCAGTTCTGATTTATGAGCGGATTTAGTAAAATTAGACATTTTCACAGAGTATGTAAAAGCAATTTGTTAATATTAATCAATAATCTTTTTGATTTGAATTTCAATAAATGTATATTGTACACTTAAAACAAGCTAATCTGATTAAGGTAAAGAAACATACATTTAGTTTTATTCCTGCTGAGGTTTATTTTTATTGGATTTGATGCACAAAAGCAGGTTGTTGTATAGGTTGACTAGCTGTAGCTTAAGAAACATCTGGAAATGCTGGCACCGGTAAAGAGCGGCATGCAGACTTAGGGCAGAGTAGTTGAGAATCACTTTAGCCTTCTTCGTTTACAATAATTGGAATTAGAATATAGATTGTTAAATCATTAAATCATTAAA
>SKND01000020.1 GCA_007120695.1 Bacteroidales bacterium
GCAACAAAAAGCTGCATTCCTCCAATTCCGAGTACCGGCAGAATTGCAAGAGATAGTACAATAATACCCATGCCGCCCATCCATTGAGTCATACTTCTCCAGAGAAGCAATCCGTGAGGCATGGCTTCTATATCCTCAAGAACAGACGCACCGGTAGTTGTAAAACCGGACATAGTCTCAAAAAAAGCATCAGTAAAAGAGGGTATGCTGCCACTTAAAATAAAAGGAAGACATCCGAAAAGAGAAAAAACAACCCATACAAGGCTGACAATTATGAATCCCTCCCTTTTTCCTGTCGACTTCTCTGCTTTCCTGGTCAGATACCAGATTCCGGCACCAGTACCCAACATTATCAGTACGGAAATTAAAAATGCGGGTAAATCGCCGTCACGGTAAAGAAGCGATACAGGAATGCATACAGACAGAAAAAGACCCTCGATCATTAATAAACGACCGAGAATATTTCCAACTCTTCTGAAATTGATCATCTCTATTTAAAAAAGCGCCCAACCTTATAAATGGCAGAAGGAAGCGCGAAAACAATTACAATATCATTTGGTTTTATTTGAGTATTCCCGTGAGCAATGAAGCTGGAATTGCGCCTTATCACCCCTCCTATTATTGCATCCTTTGGCATTTCAATACTTTTAACAGGCCCGGAAGTAATTATGCTGCCGGGTTTGGCAACATATTCAAGTATTTCCGCATCTGTTCCTGTCAGGCATTTTATTGATGAAACTTCATGGTCCATTGTGAACCTGAATATCCTGCTGGCTGTACTTACTTTCTTATTTATTATAGTATCAATACCCATATTCTCTGCAAGCGAGATATAATCAAAATTTTCAACTTCACATATTACCTTTTTAACACCAAATTTCTTTGCCATGAGACATGAGAGGATATTTGTCTCTGCACTCCCTGTAACTGCAATAAATGCATCCATATTCCCTATCCCTGAATCCCGCAGTAGATCAATGTTCCTCCCGTCACCATTTATAATAAGAGTATCATCAACCCAGCCTGCAATTTTATTGCACTTCTCCTTATCAATCTCAATCAGCTTGATATTGCTGTGATGTTCAAAGTCCATAGCAGTCCTTATTCCGGTCCTGCTTCCTCCAAGGATCATAATATTCTTAACCACGATATCTTCCTTGCCGCTATAATTCATTATCTCATTGATTCCGGAAGGACTTGAAATTACATAGACCAGGTCATCAGGAAGAAACTGATCGCAACCCCTCGGTATTATTGTCTTACCATCACGGGTTATCGCTACTGCCCTGTATTCCAGCTTAAGATTTTTCTTTGCAATATCAATAAGTGATTTACTTATTATGGGAGCATTTTCATCCAGCTTGATTACATACAACGAAAGCTTCCCTCCGGCATAATCGACAAAATCTGTGGTTGATGTTTTATTCAGAAGGGCAATTATTTCGCGCGAAACAATCCTTTCAGGATAAATGAGATAATCAATACCTAATGACATGATTTGCTCCTTATTATGGGCAATCAGATATTCCGAACTGTCTATCCTGGCAATAGTTTTTTTGGCACCAAGCTTTTTTGCAAGGATTGCCCCGGTAATGTTTGTCTCTTCAGAGGGGACCACTGCAATAAACAGATCACATCTTTTTATATTGGCCTCTTTTAAGACTTCAAATGAGGTTGCTGAACCCCTGACGGTTATAAGGTCATAACTGGATTCAATAAAACCGAGTTTTTCTGCATCCGGATCAATCACAATAACGTCATGTTTCTCATTGCTCAACATCTTTGCAAGATGAGTACCAACTTCACCAGCTCCGGCAACAATTATCCTCATTGGCAGATAAGATTAAATATAATATTCATAAATATATTGCAAGTAACTAATTTAATTCGCCACAAATGTACATTAAATTTTTTCTGCGTAAAATTAAACACAGACGAAGTCAAATTACACACAGAAGGTGGAAAAAACCACTCTCATTCATTATATAGTTCATTAATTTTTGATATGCTTTACATAAGCTCCTGATGTACGCACATCATGGTAATTAATTCCCAATTCCCTGCACTGTTCAGCCAAACTGATTCTCTGATAGTAACCAACCGATGAATCAATAACAATTTTTCCCGGAATGATTCTCTCTGCCAACATTCTAATATCAGTATACACGCCACCCGATATAACCAGAATATCAACCTCAGCAGGCAAATCACCTGGCGCGGGATGAAGGTGTTCCTTACCTGCAAAATAAATCCTGAGTCCGCTAAACAATATGAAGTTTTTGAAACCTGTAATTGCTGAATTAAATTTATTGGTATTGTTATTAGTTTCACCAGCAATCATTCTTGATTCTTGTAAAACCCGGATATGTGAGGTCCTCAGATGCAATGCAGTGTTATGAGCAGCATATGGAATTACAAGCTCTCCGGTCTGCTCATCACTGCCGGAAACAATGATATTTTTTTTACCGGAAACAAACGAATACATAGAATCAGGCCCTGCATTATAAACGATAAATATCTCCTGTTCAGAAGTATTTATAATATTTGCTGCCCTGATCGTTAAGCCGGTTATGCATAGCAAAAAGGCAAGCTTCAGCAGTATTACCTTCCGGTATAATAAATAATGAGATAAGGAAAGTATTATTCCATACAGGATAATAAGTGATATCAGGCTTATGACCAGGTCAGAAGAATGAGATAGAGGAAGTCCGCCAATTGCAGCAGTAATATAATTTAACAGAGAAAGTGCTTTGTCAAGAAGCAATCCTGTTATTGCAGGCACAACAGGAATAAAAGATACAGCGAAAAGTACAATTGAGAGATAAAGGATCACCATTGCCAGTGGTACTGCAAGCAAATTGGTAAGAAGAAAAAAGTTTGGAAACTGGTTGAAATAATAAATACCAAGAGGGAATACAATAAGCTGAGCGGAAATTGATACCGAAGATAATGCCCAGATTTTCTCTGTCAGGCTGTTCCTGATCTTAATCAATGAGAAAATAACAGGATAATAGTATGCAATTCCCGCAACAGCTGCATATGATAACTGGAATCCCACCATAAATAATATACAGGGATTAATCAAAAGCTGAATAAAAGCAGATGAAGCAAGGGTATTAAAGGTGTTGGTAGATTTACCAAACGATCCGGCAGCTGCCACAAATGAAAACATTGTTGCAGAACGTGTTACCGAAGGTGATAATCCGGTAATTAAAGCGTATATCCATAATGTGATAATTATTGCAACGGGTCGTGCTACACGGGCATACTTAAATCTTCTAAAAATACCGGTAAGCCGGTAAACCAATAAATAAATAATTCCCACGTGCAATCCTGAAACAGCCAGAATATGCATAGCACCAGATGCAGCATAAGATTCTCTTGTTGCAGGGTCAAGCTCGTCACGATACCCCAGGATCAGGGCTCCTGCAACCGCAAACTCCTTCCCCTCTATACCATATTTTCCCAACACCGACAAAAGGTACTCCCTTGCTTTGCCGGCTACAAGCAGAAGATTACCAAATCCGGGTCTGTAATGTATGTACCATTGCCCGCTTGAAAGAAATATCTCTCCGTAAATCCCCTGCAAGGCAAGATAGTTTTTATAATTGAACTCAAATGGATTGCCGGAGTTACTAATTTCGTTGATCTTTCCGGGAATTACAAGATGGTCCCCAAGCCGAAGGGTGGCCGCGAGGCTGTCTTTTTCAAACCAGGCCACTACCCTTCCGGGGGTACTTATTATGCTATCACCTTTTACTGATGCGAATGTTTCCAGTATTATGCGGATTCTCTTTTCTCTTTCTTGAGGTGATTCAGAAATTTCTGCAATTATATGACCATCACTGCTAAAATGATCCAGGTATGACGGAGGCTTTAAAGCCCTTGCCATCAAGCATATGGCAAATGTCAAGATAAATCCGTTTAGCAAGAATCCAAAAACCCATCGAAATGCATATCGTCCGGTTAACTCACCAGACAATTTGCTAATGCATAACAGAATAAAGAAGGCAAGGCATAAGACGAATATAAAGAAGCCAGAGATCTCAAAATGATACTGCAGGATAATACCTGTTATAAAAGGCATTAACAGGCGGAGCATCGGCATTCTTCTAAGTCCCTCCAGTAAGCTCATTATAGTTGTTTATTACACCGGCTTTATTAAAGTTAAATAAAACCGGTGAATAAATCAATAGATAAAATGAGCTGTTTAAAGGTAACCAAACCTGATATCAGGCATGTTTAATCCGGTATTTTACATCAATTTTGCCCTTGCTTATTGATGTGAGCTTGCGCTTAAGAAGTCGTTTTTTTAATGGTGAGATCAGATCCGTAAAGAGTCTTCCCTCAAGATGATCATATTCATGCTGAATTATCCTGGCAGCAATCCCTTCATAAAACTCTTCCCGGTAATTGAAGTTTTTGTCACAATAGCGGATCCGGACAGCTGATTCCCTGTCCACATCCTCCCTGATATCGGGAATGCTCAAACATCCTTCGTTATATGTTATAATTTCCCCCTCGTAGGAAAGTATCTCCGGATTGATAAAAGCTTTTTTGAAATCTATCAACGAAGGCTCATCCTCTTCCAGGGGAGAACCATCAACAACAAATATCCGAAGTGACTTACCTACCTGGGGGGCAGCAAGTCCTATGCCATCACTGTGGTACATCGTCTCGAAAAGATCTTCAATAAACTCTTCGAGCCCGGGATAATCCTGCGGAACTTCTGCTGCAACTTTACGAAGTACCGGCGATCCGTATACAAAAACAGGTAATATCATCATTTATAAATTTTCCTGATCAAGAAATGACTGCAGTATGATCACCGCACTTATTTTGTCAACCCTGGCCTTATCACGCCGGGCCTTTTTTCCAATGCCCGAATCAATTATAACCTGTTTAGCAAGGCTGGAAGTATACCTTTCATCCGCCAGTTTGACAGGTATCTGCCCGAACATTTTTTTTAGTTTTCTTACAAATGGATCTACATATTTAGAAGCTCCCGAGGGGTGATTGCTCATTGTTACCGGCGATCCCACCACAAAAATATCAACTTTCTCTTTTCTGACATATTCAGAAATATAGTTAAATACCTGATTGGCAGGAACTGTATCCAGCCCTGTTGAAATAATCCTCAAAGGATCGGTTACGGCCAGACCTACCCTTTTTTGCCCAACATCGATTCCCATAATTCTTCCCATAATACCCAATGCTTAAACAAGACCGCTGCAAAAATACAAACAATTTTCCGCCATTTATGTAAACAATTTTAACGAGCGTAGCGCAGCAGGCGGACATTATGGACAGACTCTAACTAATCGGATATTTTTTAAGTATCGACTCAGGTTTCATAAGTATATCAACATATTGTGCCCTTGAGTATGCAAAAGGATCACTGGAGGAAGCTCTGGAGAGTTTACCCTGAAATTCCTCAATTGATTTGTAGGATTTCGACTCCATCCAGGATTCAAGTTCAGCTAGCATTGTTGAAATGTGTGCTGGCTTGTTCTTGTACAATGCACTAACCACCTGAACAGAATCAGCTCCTGCAAGAATCATTTTTGCAACATCCCCGCCCCTGTAAATTCCGGTATTGCTGCAGATATTTCCTTTTATGTGCTTATATAACATTCCTGTAAATCTCAATGACAGTCTGTAATCGCCTTCCCTGCTCAGGTAAAAAGGAAATACATGCTGCTCCGATTCTACGTCTATATCAGGCTGAAAAAGCCTGTTAAATAAAACGTAGCCATTTACACCTATCTCATCCATTTTAGCAGTTACATGAAGTGGATTTGAGTAAAATGGCCCCAGCTTGACACCAACAGGGATGGTAATGACCTCTTTGACTGCTTTAAGAATCTCAATTTGATGACTTTCCAGTTTTGCAGCATCAGCATCGGTATCCTTGGGCACTGCATAAAAATTAAGTTCCAGTCCGTCAACACCGGTGTCCTGGATCAACTTTGCATATTCCACCCAGGTCTCCTTATATACAGCATTCAAACTTCCGATTAAGGGAATCGATAAAGCTTCCCTGGCTTTTTTCAATTCAAGAAGATGCTCCCGGGGTCCGGCATGCTCGATTTTGGGATGTATGCTGCTTGTCATTTCGGCATGCCTGTCATCAAATTCATGCAGGTCTTCATTCATCTGAACACGCTCATACTGTATCTGCTCTTCAAAAAGTGATTTATAAACTATTGCAGACGCACCGGCTTTTTCAAGTTGAATAAGTGTGTCAGGATTCTGGGATAGATTACAGGCACCAACAACTATTGGATTCTTAACATCGATACCCATAAATTTGGTCTTAAGATCAGCCATTTTTCAAATTTTTAGTTTAACAATACAAATTATTTAACAATTTTACTGGCAGTTAGTTCAAGGTTTCAGGAGATTATTAACCATTAACACTAATAGTCTGCCGGGTCCGGCCGGTTTTCGGAATGCACGCTAATTTCCGGTAAATGATCAGGCTTCCCTCCGAATACATAAATATAATAAAATTCCAGAAGCTAATCTATAAAATGTTTTAAGCAATGGCACAAACGGTGTTTTTTTAAAAAAAAAGCGGCCATCAGGGGCCGCTTTCTTGGATCATATTAAGTTCATACTTTAGAAAAATCCATTGAAGCCATTCTGACATAGCTCTGATACCTCCATTTGGCGTTGTCCTCAGCAGCCTTAAACAGATCTGCAGCTACATCAGGGAAGGCCTTCTGGAGTGATGTATAACGTACCTCCGACATAAGGAACTCCTGAAACTTATTCCAGTCCGGCTCTTTGGAATCAAGCACAAACGGATTCTTTCCTTCCTCTTCAAGCAGCGGATTGTAACGCCAGTTTGTCCAGTAACCGGCTTCAACAGCTCTCTTGCTCTCTTCTATGGTTTTGCCCATACCATGTCTTAAGCCATGATTTATACATGGAGAATAGGCAATTATAACAGATGGTCCGGGATATGCTTCTGCCTCCTTCACCGCCTTGAGGAATTGCGCCTGACTTGCGCCGAGAGCAACCTGGGCAACATAAACATACCCATAACTCATTGCCATTATACCTAGATCCTTCTTTCTGATTCTCTTACCTGCAGCGGCAAATTTTGCAACTGCGCCAAGGGGTGTAGATTTTGAAGCCTGACCACCGGTATTACTGTATACTTCAGTATCCATAACCAGCATATTGATATCATCACCTGAAGCAATTACATGATCCAATCCTCCATAACCGATATCATATGCCCAGCCATCACCTCCGAATACCCATACGGATTTCTTTACCAGGTATTGTTTCAGCTTCATTATCTCAGTTGAAATATCATCTTTTTTACCTTTAAGAAGTCCTGCCACCTTCTCTGAAGCAGCTACAGATTTGTCAGCATCTTCCTTGCTTTCTATCCAGTCCTTAAAAGCATCCTTTATTGCAGATGACAATTCGCTTTCAAGGCCTTGTTTCATGAGGCCCTCTATCCTCGTCCGCATTTGAGTTACTCCAAGCAACATGCCATAGCCGTACTCTGCATTGTCTTCGAAAAGTGAATTGGCCCACGCGGGACCATGTCCGTTTTTGTTCGATGTATAGGGAGTAGATGGTGCCGAGCCTCCGTAAATTGATGAACATCCTGTGGCATTTGCAATCATCATCCGGTCACCGTAAAGTTGTGTAATTAATTTTATATACGGTGTTTCTCCACAGCCGGCACATGCACCGGAGAATTCAAACAACGGTTGTGCAAACTGACTGTTTTTAACTGATTTGCTCTTTTCCAGAACCGTATCTTTATAACCAACCTTATTATGCATATAGTCCCAGCGCTCATCTTCAACCATCTGCGACTCCAGAGATTCCATTACAAGAGCCTTGGTCTTGGAGGGACATACATCAACACAGTTTCCGCAGCCTGTACAATCCAGGGGACTGATCTGCATGCGATACTGATACTCCTTGGTTCCTCCGATACCTTTAATTGTAACAGTTCCCTCAGGTGCATTCTTCACTTCCTCTTCTGTTAGCAGGAAAGGCCTGATAACAGCATGGGGACAGACATAAGAACACTGGTTACACTGAATACAATTATCGGGGATCCATTGAGGTACATGCACTGCAATACCACGCTTCTCGTAAGCAGTTGTACCAGCAGGGAATGTACCGTCCTCACGGCCCGTGAATGCACTTACCGGAAGACTGTCACCATTCTGTGCATTGATGGGCTCCATTATGTTCTTAATGAAATCAGGAATATTTCTTGAATCGGTTGCGGGTTTATCTTCAATCTTTTTCCATTCTGAAGGTATATCGATCTTGATTACATCTCCGCCCCTGTCAACTGCGGCATTATTCATTGCAACTATCTCCTCACCTTTCATTCCGAATGATTTGATAATAGCTTTCTTCATCTCCTCAACAGATTTCTCATAGGGTATTACACCTGAAATTTTGAAAAATGCGGATTGCATTATAGTATTCGTCCTGTTACCCAAACCTATCTCCTCAGCAATTTGCGTGGCATTTAGCATATAAAACTGAATATCATTCTCAGCCATATACTTTTTCATCCTGAAAGGGAGCTTCTTTTTGGTCTCTTCCTCATCCCATATACTATTGAGAAGGAAGGTGCCACCCTTTTTCAGGCCTTTTAACAAATCATATTTTTCAAGATATGCCGGCACATGACAGGCAATGAAATCGGCAGTATTGACAAGGTATGGTGAACGGATCGGCTTGTCACCGAAACGAAGGTGTGAAACTGTTATACCACCTGATTTTTTGGAGTCATAAGCAAAATATGCCTGGGCAAATTTATCGGTGGTATCTCCTATTATGATTATGGAATTTTTATTGGCTCCAACTGTACCATCTGAGCCGAGGCCATAAAATTTGGCAGCATAATTTCCTTCGGGAGATACATCAATATCAGGCAACAGGGGCAATGAAAGGAAAGTAACATCATCAACAATGCCTACAGTAAAACGGTTCTTCGGTTCTGCAAGCTTAAGATTCTCATATACTGAATTTATCATTGCAGGCGTTGTATCCTTTGAGCTCAGTCCGTAACGACCACCTACAATAACAGGAGCACCGGGCAATCCGTAGAAAAGATCCTTAACATCAAGATAAAGTGGTTCGCCATTGGCACCTGGTTCTTTTGTTCTGTCAAGTACGGCGATTCTTTTCACAGTCTTGGGAAGAACCTTCATGAAATATTTAGACGAGAATGGACGATAAAGATGCACTGAAATCAGACCAACTTTTTCACCTTTGGCTATAAGATAGTCTATCGTCTCCTTGATAGTCTCCGTTACAGATCCCATTGCAACAATAATGTTTTCTGCATCTGTGGCTCCGTAATAAGTAAAGGGATGATACTCCCTGCCTGTCAGTTTATTTATCTTTTGCATATAGTCCTCTACCACATCAGGCACAGCCTCATAATAACTGTTTGCCGCTTCACGTGACTGGAAATAGATATCCGGGTTCTGGGCAGTACCCCTTGTAACCGGATGTTCAGGGTTTAGTGCACGTTCACGGAAGGCTTGAACAGCATCCATATCAAGCAACTTAGCCATTTCATCCTGATCAGTTGCTTCAACTTTCTGAATCTCATGCGAAGTACGGAATCCGTCAAAGAAATGGAGGAATGGCACCCGTGTTTTAATAGATGTAAGATGTGCAACGCTTCCTATATCCATAATTTCCTGTACGCTTCCGGTCGCCATCATGGCAAAACCGGTCTGGCGGGTACTCATTACATCACTATGATCACCGAATATGGATAGTGCCTGTGCAGCCAAACTTCGTGCACTTACATGGAATACACCCGGTAATAGTTCACCTGAAATCTTATACATATTTGGAACCATCAGCAGGAGACCCTGTGAGGCAGTAAAGGTTGTGGTCAGGGCGCCAGACTGCAATGATCCGTGAACAGCACCTGCAGCACCACCCTCAGATTGCATTTCAACAACTTTCAGTACCTCTCCGAAAATATTCTTTCTGCCATGGGCTGCCCATTCATCTACATTTTCGGCCATGTTTGATGAAGGAGTAATCGGATAAATAGCAGCAACCTCACTGAACATATAAGCAACGTGTGCAGCTGCATAGTTCCCGTCACAGGTAATGAATTTTTTCTTTTTTGTCATATTGGTTTATAAATTAGTTGGTTAAATAATCTATTTTGGACCGGTCATTGCGACCGGATTTAAATTAATTCTCGATATTCAGCAAAAATATAAAACCGCACAAGAAAAATTCATGACATTACTCATAAAGGTTTAAGCACTAAAGAGAGAGTCAGATATTCATAATTCCCCTGAATGACCGACCAGGAAAATATTTACTTATGAATCCCCGCGGTATATGAGGATCACACTAAAAAGGATGAATTATCTAAGTTACCGGGTAACACAAAACTGCATGATTTTTACAACTTGTATATATTACAAGTTGAATCAGGCACTGCCGGATTTATTCACTGTTCATCGAGATGAGAAACTCTTCATTTGAGTTGGTTTTCGCAATCCGGTCCTTCAGGAACTCCATAGATTCAACAGGATTCATGTCAGACAGGTAATTACGCAGGATCCATATTTTGTTCATCATCTCTTTGTCCATTAAGAGGTCTTCCCTCCGTGTACTTGACAAATTAACATCTACCGATGGATATATACGTTTATTTGACAACTTTCTGTCAAGCTGAAGTTCCATGTTACCTGTACCTTTAAACTCCTCGAATATCACGTCATCCATTTTTGATCCGGTATCTGTGAGTGCAGTAGCAAGAATTGTAAGTGAGCCACCCTTCTCAATATTTCTTGCTGCCCCGAAAAACCTTTTTGGTTTTTGCAGGGCATTGGCGTCGACACCACCTGAAAGCACTTTACCTGAAGCAGGTGACACTGTATTAAAGGCCCTTGCAAGCCTGGTAATAGAATCCAGAAGGATCACAACATCATGTCCGCATTCAACCATTCTTTTCGCTTTTTCAATAACCATATTGGCAACCCGGACATGCCTTTCGGCAGGTTCATCAAAAGTGGACGAAACAACTTCCGCCCTGACACTTCTTGCCATGTCAGTAACCTCTTCCGGTCTCTCGTCAATCAGAAGAACCATCATATACACTTCAGGATGATTAGCTGCAATTGCATTTGCAATCTCTTTAAGCAATACGGTCTTACCTGTTTTTGGCTGTGCCACAATCAATCCACGCTGGCCTTTTCCAATCGGGGCAAAAAGATCAACTATCCTTGCAGAAATGCTATTGCTCTTCTCACTAACAAGTGTAAACTTCTCATCAGGGAATAGTGGTGTAAGGAAATCAAACGGAACCCGGTCCCTTATAAAATCTGTGGTTCTTCCGTTGATCTGTTCAACTTTTATAAGTGGAAAATATTTCTCACCATCTTTTGGTGGACGAATAGTCCCCTGAACAGTATCACCAGTTTTCAGACCGAACAGTTTGATCTGCGACTGTGATACATATACATCGTCTGGTGAATTCAGATAGTTGTAATCAGATGATCTTAAAAACCCGTATCCATCAGGCATGATCTCAAGAAGCCCTGATGCTGAAATAATACCATCAAAATCATATTCACGACTATTTGCTTTACGATCGTACTGATGCTTTTTCTGATAGTTTTCTTTCCCTGGTCTATCAGCCGGATGAGTTGATTTTTCATCCTTAACGGGGGAAGTATAGGCTTTTCTTTCACCCTGTTGAGGAGGGTGCTGCGAAGTTGCTTCGGGCTTTGCCTGCTTTGCCTGCTTTTTCTGTTTACCATCCTTTTCAAATTTGCTGCCGGGTTCATTTCGTTTATCAGCAACAGGAACTCCGGTATCTGGTGGCTTTTCTGTACCGCCCCTCTCCTTATCTTCACTAACGTTGACGGTGGTTTGAACACCAGGTGTTTCCTGGTTCTCAGAACTCTTCTGGTCTTCAGTATTTTGTTTATTCCTTGAAGGGGGCCTGCCACGACGTTTCCCGGTTCCCGGTCCTTTAGCTGACCGATTGCTTCTTTCAATATCTTTCTCGGAAGTTGTAATTGCCTGTTGATCAAGGATTTTGTAAATCAGATCTTGCTTCTTTAATGATTCAGCACGCTTGATATCAAGCTCTTTCGCAATATCTCGCAATTCAGAAACAAGTTTCTTGTTTAATTCAAGAATATCATACATATGTTTAGATGTAATTAATGAGTAAAATAATAATTATGATGTGTGGCCGGGAAACGAATAGGTAACCGGTAAATGATTACAAAGGAAATTATAGAAAATTATGTAACTCAATCGTGGAATTATTCTGCAATAATAAGTATTTCAGGAAAATGTGCAAAAAAAAAATAAAAAAATTGCTTTTTTTTCTTCATATTGCTATTTTCAGCAACTTAATACTTAAGTTTGCTTTTGCCAACAAAGTTAATGTTTTTTATTTTAATTAAAAATAAAATTCTCAGAGGCGCTTATTTGGAGGTATAATAATAAGGATTTAGCAACTTTTGTATTTCATTGCACGTAATTACCCAGATAAACCTAAATCTCAGTTTGAATGAGGCAGCTTAAAATCATCAAACAGGTAACCAACAGGGAGACTCCTTCGCTTGACAAATACCTGCATGAAATTGCAAAAGTCGAGCTTATTACGGCCGAAAAGGAAGTGGAGCTGGCACGAAAAATAAGAACCGGCGATGACAAAGCACTTGATTTGCTTATAAAAGCCAATCTCAGGTTTGTTGTTTCAGTTTCAAAACAGTATCAAAACCAGGGATTAAGTCTGCCCGACCTTATTAATGAGGGCAACCTCGGACTGATTAAAGCTGCCCAGCGTTTTGATGAAACCAGGGGTTTTAAGTTCATATCATATGCTGTCTGGTGGATCAGGCAATCAATTTTGCAGGCACTTGCTGAACAGGCAAGAATAGTTCGTCTTCCCCTGAATAAGATAGGATACATAAATAAAATAAACAGGACATTTTCTGAACTCGAACAGAAATTTGAAAGAGAGCCTTCTGTTCTGGAAATAGCACAGGCCCTGGAACTTGCACCCAAAGATGTTAAGGAATCTCTAAAAACCTCAGGGCGTCATGTTTCAATGGATGCTCCGATTAATCCTGATGAAGAAGGCAATATGTATGATATTCTTCTAACCGACAATACGCCTGCCCCGGATCGGGAATTGCTTAATGAGTCCCTCAGGAAAGAAATTGAAAGGGCACTGTCGACTCTCACTTACAGGGAGGCAAATATTGTCAGGCTTTATTTCGGACTGAACGGAAAACACCCGCACACCCTTGAAGAGATAGGTGAAGCATTCAATCTCACGAGGGAAAGAGTCAGGCAGATCAAAGAAAAAGCCATAAAGCGCCTTAAAAATTCCACAAGAAACAAAATCCTTAAAACCTATTTGTAACTCAATTAGGTTTTATGCAGATCATGAATTATAACTCATTGAATATAATTAATTAATATATGTCTCCATTAGTTGCGCCCTCCTTACTTTCTGCAAATTTTGGCAATCTTGATGCTGACATTGAGATTATAAACCGGAGTCAGGCGGATATGCTGCATTTAGATATAATGGATGGTGTTTTTGTACCAAATATCAGCTTCGGATTTCCGGTAATGGAGGCTGTAAGAAAAAAAGTGACTATCCCACTTGATGTTCACCTAATGATTGTGAACCCGGAAAACTATATCAAACGCTTCTCTGAGGCAGGAGCATCTTTCCTCACCCTGCATCTGGAGGCTGTTAATCACCTTCACAGTGCAGTAGCAGAGATACATGGCCTGGGGATGAAGGCAGGAGTGTCACTCAACCCTCACACGCCGGTATGGCTGCTTGAGGAGATATTGCCAATGCTTGATTTGGTACTTATAATGACTGTTAACCCAGGTTTTGGCGGACAGGCTTTTATTCAAAGCAGTTACGATAAGATCAAAAAACTCAAAGAGCTAATTATTCGAACAGGTTCAAGTGCACTGATAGAAGTTGATGGAGGTGTCGATCTGAAAAATGCCCGGCATCTCATAAATGCAGGTGTGGATATACTGGTAGCGGGCAGTACCGTTTTCAAATCTGATGATCCCGCCGAAACTATCCGCCTTCTCAAGAACCCAAACAAACCTGTTGCATGAAAGAAAATAATCTTGATTATTCCCTGCCTGCAAGAAAATCCTCCAGGTAAGAAAAACTTCGGGTGAGTCCCCCTTCCCTAACTATGGTTGCTCTCTCAATAATTCCGTCCCGATCGTTTAAGTAGGCAGGAAAGACATTTTCCACAAGCCGTTCGGCAAAATCAGCCGATGCATCCCTCGGTAATTCACCCGGAAGATTATCAACTGCCATTACTGTAACATTTCGCTGAGCAAAGGGGTCTCCCTCCTTTCCGGTTTCAGGATCATAACCATAAAACGGTTCTTCTATGGCAGATGGTCTTAAAGTAGAGGCAATAGGCTTTTTAATATCGCAACTTACATCGGCAATTACTGATATCCTGAAGTCAGGTTTCCGGTAATCTTCCTCCTCTAGGAAAAGCGGAGACCGTGAATCCCAGTAATGGCAGGGTATAAACAGATCAGTAACCGTACAAAAGGGATAAAAAACAGAATTGTATTCATCCGGATAATAAAAAAAGTGCTGAAGGTCGAAATCCTCGCCATCCTTTCTTATAACATAATCCCATGGTTCAAGCTGACAAATAACTGGTTTGGTAAAGCTCTTCTCCATAAATTCTGATGGTTCCACCATCTTAAATCCCAGTGGCGCAAATGTTTCCAGAGCACCGCGAGCAACCCTCCCTCCGCCGGTTATAAGTATTTTAACCGGCGGAAGAATAACTTTCCCCAGTTCGGAAAGCAT
Source organism: Bacteroidales bacterium (assembly GCA_007120695.1). Classification (GTDB taxonomy): domain Bacteria; phylum Bacteroidota; class Bacteroidia; order Bacteroidales; family PUMT01; genus PXAP01. Next base: position 14,867 of record SKND01000020.1, read on the forward strand.
TTCATGAAAATCATGACATTTGTGTGCCGGTTTTAAATTATATAATCCAAACCTTATCCCGTACCCCCTTAGTCCGTTATATGCACCAACTATACCGGCCCACCTCCCGAATGCAACAAGTCTGACATTTTCATTGTTTGTCAGATATTCATAGTCAACCAGTGTAATTTTATTATTGACGACTTCCTGGAGGAGTTTGCGGTTATAAGGTTGTTTCTTGGCAGTATGAGAGAAGAACATATAGGTTTTACCAGGAATCAGTTTCGAAATTGCAACCTCCTTCACTCCAACAAGCAGGTCACAATTGGTTATATCATCACTTACCCTGATTCCGGCTTCTATGTATTCCTCATCCTGAATACATCTTATATCACTGCTTTCAACAGTAATATCAAACTCAGGATAAAGACTTTTTAATTCCACTGCAGCTGCGGGTGTTAATGCAACCCTCCTGTCAACAGGAATTTTAGTTTCTTTCAAAATCCCAATGTGCATTTTTTTCTTTCAAAAGTAATAATTTTGCCAAATAATTAAAAACCACAATTTCATTAATTGGCAGGGTTTTTGTATCTTTGTATTTGTACCTGGGGCTGACTGGTTTTGACAGCAAGATGAGCAGGTATGTAAGCATGCCGAGCTAAGCAATTCAACTCGTTAATCTGAAGTGCAAACAATTAAGTGGCGAGAATAACTACGCGCTTGCAGCATAATCTTAAGAAGATCTATGCATAATCTGCAATCAAGGATTGCAGACAAGCTGTCTCTCAAAAACCCTGTCCGGCGGTTTTTGATCAAGAGGCACCGATAAGTTCGGACTGGTCCGGTTTATTTCCCGAAAACCGGATAAGAAAACAGGGAATAAGGTTCAGTTAGGTTGTCTGTTGCCGGCCTGAGCCCGACAATCAATAACAGAATAAGCATGTAGAAAGCATATTGGTTCCTTGTTTGGACGAGGGTTCGATTCCCTCCAGCTCCACAAAAGACCACAAAAGCCACCCCATAAAAAGGGTGGCTTTTGTGGTACTGACAGCCTGTCGGGTATTCCGCCCGGATTCTAACAATCTAATTCAAAATATCTTACAAGCGGCCTCCTGTTTAAAGAGGCATGAGATATAAACCTGTAAACCCGGCTTTCGGGGCTTAAAATTTATTTATGTACCTGCTCAACTACCAGACTACCAGGTCATGGCAATTTATCAGGTAAAAATATAAGAGGGTGTATTCCGTCTTCTGAATTACACCACTCCTTCATTCTTTCTTGGGTTGGCCCTGCTAACCTTCAGATTTCTGCCAAGCACATCTTTACCATTAAGGTTTTCGATGGCTGTTTCACCCTCAGGTTCACTGTCCATTTCAACAAATCCGTAACCTTTTGATCTGTGAGTGAATTTATCAGTTATTATCTTAACTGATAAAACTGAACCGAATTCAGCAAATAACTGCTCAATATCTGCCTCTTTCAGAGAATAGGGAACATTCCCAATGTAAATTGTCATAGCTGAAAGTTTTGTCCTAAAACCAGTTTAATAAAATTATAAACAAGTTATAAAATTATTGATTGAATACAAAAATATTAATGAAAAAACTAATATTCAATGAAAAACTTCAGTCCACTATATATAGTTAATTAGTGTCTGTCCAGACACTGACTTTACAGACAGACTCTTATTACCTGCCGAGGGTTGCAACCATGACAGCTTTAATGGTATGCATGCGGTTCTCAGACTGGTCAAAAACTACGGAATGTTCAGACTCAAATACCTCTTCTGACACTTCCATAGCCTCAATACCAAATTTCTGATATATATCCTCGCCTACTTTTGTTTCACGATTATGAAAAGCAGGAAGGCAGTGAAGAAATTTCACCCCGGGATTTCCTGTCCATTCAATAACCTTTTCATTAACCTGGTATGGTTTCAGCAGATTTATCCTTTTTTCCCATGCAGATTCAGGTTCCCCCATCGATACCCAAACATCCGTATATAGAAAATCAACGCCTTTTACAGCTTGCCTGACATCATCGGTTATAGTAATCCGGGCCCCGGTCTCTTCGGCTATCTGACGGCATTTTTCGATAAGCTCATTTTCCGGCTGGCAATCCGCAGGCGCGGCAGCCCTGAAATCCATACCCATCTTTGCGGCTCCTACCATAAGTGAGTTTCCCATATTATTCCTGGCATCACCAAGATAACAGAATGACATTTCTTTAAGTGGCTTATCGGAATACTCCATCATGGTCAGCAAATCAGCAAGAACCTGAGTTGGATGAAACTCATTTGTCAGCCCGTTCCATACAGGCACCCCTGAGTATCTGGCAAGCTCTTCAACAACATCCTGTCCGAATCCCCTGTACTCAATCCCGTCATACATCCGTCCGAGGACACGTGCAGTATCTTTCATTGACTCCTTATGCCCTATCTGGGTGCCGCCTGGTCCGAGATAGGTTACATGAGCACCCTGATCAAAAGCGGCCACTTCAAATGCGCAACGTGTGCGGGTAGAGGTCTTTTCGAAAATCAGTGCGATGTTCTTACCCGTCAGTCTGGGCTGTTCTATGCCTGAATATTTAGCTGCTTTAAGTGTAACTGACAAATTAAGCAGGAATTTAATCTCCTCCGGAGAAAAATCAAGTAATTTCAGAAAATGACGATTTCTAAGATTAAAAGCCATGTCTTTGATATTTAGAGTTAAACAATTACAATACCATATTAATCATATTCGGGAGTTATTTTGGTGCCGTACTTCTTATCCGCCAACTTAAACGCCTCGGTTATGACACTCTTCTCCCCTCCGTTCTCAATAAACTGCAAACAGGCCCTGATTTTTGGTGCCATACTACCTTCGGCAAACATACCGGCGTCAAGATACTTATTGGTATCTGCAAGATCAAGAAATTCAATTGCCCGCTGGTCAGGCTTGTTATAATTGATGTAAACGTAAGGCACATCCGTGAGTATATAAAACTCATCTGCTCCGATCCTTGCGGCAAGTAAAGAACCTGCAAGATCTTTATCAATTACAGCTTCGGCAGGCCTCACATTGCCATGCTCATCATAATAAACAGGAATACCCCCACCACCGGAAGCAATCACAATTGACCCTCCTTTGGCATTAAACTCAACAAGTTTCTCATTCAATATGCTTATCGGCTGCGGTGACGGCACAACTCTTCGCCATCCATCCTTAACCTTAACTTCCTCCCTGAATTCCCAGCCTTTGTCACGGGCAAGCATATCGGCCTGTTTCTTGCTGTAGGTGCGTCCCACCCTTTTTGTAGGATTTCTGAAGGCTGTATCATTTATATCCACTTCAACCATGGTAACAAGAGTGACTATCTCTTTACTGATATTATGCTTTTTAAGGACATTCAACATCATTCTTTCAATCATGTAACCTATACCTCCCTGGGAATCTGCAACACAAATATCCAGAGGCATCTGCGGTATGCCATAATTCTGCTCCCCTGCATCATTTCTCATAAGGATATTTCCTACCTGGGGTCCGTTACCATGTGTTATTACAAGGTTATAACCCTCTTTTAATAAAAAAATGAGGTTTTCAAGAGTATCGGTGGTGTTTTGTTCCTGCTCATCTATGGTGCCCGCCTGATCTCCTCTCAATAAGGCATTCCCTCCCAGGGCTACAACAGCTAATTTACACATAATGATGTATTTACTAAAATAAACATAAAATACAAAGCTATAATATTTTTCTTACAATATTGATTTGCAAAAAGTATAGTTAGCAATAGATGCATTCGCTGGGTATACTTTTGATAATTTTAAAAAAAAGGGGGAACTTGGATAATATTTTGCAATTTTGCAGCCGGAAGATTAGGCACATAAATTGTGACTGCGATTCACAGGAATTTGAACGAACGGAGATATTTTTATCTCATCACTAATTATTATGGCTGCAGCAAAAGAAAGCAAGAAACAACATGCGAAAGGGAAAAAAGGAATCATCAGTTTTTTCAGGGATGAACGATTCCGTTTATCCGTTGGCAGTTTCATACTGATATCTGCCCTGTTTCTTACTTTGGCATTTGTGTCCTATTTCTTTACATGGAAAACCGATCAAAGCTTTGAATGGGAAAAAATAATTTCGAACCCGGATATCAGAGTCGAGAACTGGGCAGGTAAAACGGGGGCCTGGTTATCATCACTATTTATTAACAAATGGTTTGGAATTGCGGCCTTCAGTGTGCCCTTTATTCTTATCCTGACAGGATTCAGGATGATAAGGGTTAATCTGGCACCATTTGGAAGGACATTACGGATAACCGTAACGGGATCAATTCTGCTGTCACTTTCACTCGGGTACCTGTTCGGAGAAGCCGGTGGCTTTCTGGGAAGTGGTCCCGGAGGTGCTCACGGTTATTTTATTGCAGAATGGCTCAACGCCTTTATCGGTAAAACAGGAACAGCCTTTTTACTTTTTGCACTTATCTTCTCATTTGTCCTGTTCTCAGTTAAAAACTCAACCTTCCTTTTCAAAAGAGCATTTGATAAACTTCGTTTTAGAAAACGGGAGCAATTTCTATCAGAAGAAAAGGAAGTTTCTGCTGAATCATCAAAAGAAGATTCAGCAGAAACTTCAGGAAAAGCCGTAATTGAAGAGGACCCTTTCGAGATTGAAACCCGTACGGAACCTGACGTTAATAAAGACGTTTATGCAGAAGATGATAATGAAGAAGAAGAAGAAGCCGGGATCAAGCTCCTGGTGAAAGAGAAGCAAGCTGATGAAAAAAGTCTGCCTGACGATATGATAAATTCACACCAGGTAGAAGATTATGATCCAACACTTGATCTGCCATCATTCAAATTTCCTCCCATAAACCTTCTGGAACCATATAAATCAACAGATAATGCAGTTAGCAAGGAAGAGCTTATTAATAACAAAAACCGGATTGTAGAAACACTTGCGAACTATAAGATCCAGATTGACAAAATAACCGCTACTATCGGCCCGACTGTAACCCTTTATGAGATTGTCCCGGCCCCGGGGATCCGTATTTCAAAGATAAAAAACCTTGAAGACGATATAGCACTTAGTCTATCTGCCTTAGGAATACGCATAATTGCACCGATACCCGGCAGGGGAACAATTGGGATTGAAGTGCCTAACCAGAACCCTGAAATTGTATCGATGAGATCGGTGATAAGCTCTGTAAAATTTCAGGATGCAAAATATGACCTCCCTATCGTACTGGGTAAAACGATCTCCAATGAAACCTATGTTGTAGATCTGACCCGGATGCCGCACCTCCTGATAGCCGGCGCAACAGGTCAGGGGAAATCTGTAGGGCTTAATGCCATACTAACTTCATTGCTCTATAAAAAGCATCCTGCACAGCTTAAATTTGTTCTTATTGATCCTAAAAAAGTTGAACTTACCGTTTACTCAAAGATCGAGTGCCATTACCTGGCAAAGCTGCCTGATACAGACGACGCTATAATAACAGATACCCAGAAAGTTATACACACCCTTCAATCACTTACAATTGAAATGGATGAACGATATAACCTTCTTAAGGAGGCCCATGTAAGAAATATTAAAGAGTACAATGCAAAATTCATAGCACGGCGTCTGAACCCGGAAAAGGGACACAGGTACCTTCCTTATATTGTTGTAATTATAGATGAGTTTGCCGACCTGATCATGACTGCCGGAAGGGAAATTGAAACCCCTCTTGCGAGGCTGGCTCAGCTGGCAAGAGCCATTGGTATACATCTTGTTATTGCAACACAGCGCCCGACTACAAACATTATTACAGGCGTGATCAAGGCTAATTTTCCCAGCAGGATAGCCTTCAGGGTAACCTCAATGATGGATTCAAGAACCATCCTTGACACTCCGGGTGCCAATCAGTTGATTGGAAGGGGTGACATGCTGATTACTTCCGGAAGTGAGATGATAAGACTTCAATGCGCCTTTATTGACACACCTGAGATTGACCGTATCACTGAATATATAGGATCACAGAGAGGTTATGCCACAGCACATCAGCTACCTGAATATGTTGGTGATGTCAGTCCGGAATCGGCTGAAGTTGACTTGAGAAAAAGAGATGATATTTTTGATGGGGCTGCCAGGCTTGTAGTCCAGCATCAGCAAGGTTCCACATCACTTATTCAAAGGAAGTTTTCCATAGGCTATAACCGGGCCGGACGCATAATAGATCAATTGGAAGCAGCCGGAATTGTTGGGCCTTTTGAGGGAAGTAAGGCCAGACAGGTTTTAATACAGGATGAATACAGTTTGGAACAGTTATTGCGAGAGATGGATAATTAAAATAAAAGGCAATGCAAATCATTAAAATTATACAAATAGCAGTAATTCTGCTTCATATAAGCTTTACAGCCAATACTCAACAGGATGAAAAGGCAGGTAAAATTCTTCATGGCCTTATGGAACAAACCATTGAAGCCCCGTCTGTGTCGATTGATTTTACGATTATAATGTCAAGTCTTAAAGATGAAGTGATTGACGAATTTGACGGACAGCTTACAATGAAGGGAGACATGTATAAAATTAGTATCCTGGGAACAGAGTCGTCGTTTGACGGAAACTCCATCTACACATATATGCCAGATATTAATGAAGTGATGATAAGTGATCCTGATGAGGATGGAGGGCTTATGGCTAATCCGGCTCAACTGTTTACTAAATACGATGAGGAATTCAAATACAGGCTGATCGGAGAAACCAATCAGGATGGTGCAAGGTTATACGAATTAGATCTTCATCCGGTTGATCGTGATCACGATTTTCACACGGTTAAGCTGTTCATCAGGAGTGATGACAATTTTCTGCATTCTGCAGTAATAGCAGGGAAAGACGGCAACAGGTATACATTCTTAGTCAACAGCTATGACAATACAAAAAGCCTGCCCGACTCGTTCTTTATATTTAATGAGGCAGATCACCCCGGAGTTGAAGTTATTGATATGAGCTGGTAAATATACATATTATAGCACTCTTCATAAACACTGTCCCCTGAGAATGAACCGGATGGAAAAATCTGTTTCTATTTGGGATATTCAACCCTGGCATGATAGATATTCTGAAGTTTCCTTTTGTATATTGCCTTTATCCTGGATATATCCCTGAAGGTAATCTCTGTATTGCTGAATTGCTCCTCGCTAACCTGGTTATTAATTATCGACTCCACCAGAGTATTAATTGATTCGGCTGTAATTTCTTTTAAGCTTCTTGATGCAGCTTCAACAGAATCAGCCATCATCAGAACGGCAGTTTCCCTTGAAAACGGCTTGGGACCGGGGTATGTATATTTAGCAATATCCACCTCATTATGCGGGAATTTTTTAAGGTAAGACCTGTAGAAATACTGCACACGGGTCGTACCATGGTGGGTACGGATAAAATCAATGATCTGTTCAGGCAGGTTGCTCCTCTTTGCCATCTCAATCCCCTTTGCAACATGAGATATTATCATTTGAGCGCTCTCTTCAAATTCCATCGAATCATGCGGATTATATCCGGCAGTCTGGTTCTCGATAAAGTAGACCGCATCTGGCATTTTACCTATATCATGATACAGGGCTCCTGTTCTCACAAGAAGCGGGTTACCATCAATTTCATAAATAGCAGCCTCAGCAAGATTGGCTACCTGGATCGAATGCTGAAAAGTTCCGGGAGCATCCTCGGCCAATTTTCTGAGGAGGGGCTGATTTGTATCAGACAGCTCCATAAGTGTGGCATCTGAGATGAAGCCGAATGTTTTCTCAAAGATATACAACAGGGGGTAAGTGGTAAGCACCAGCAAACCGTTACCTCCAAACCACGCAAAATTTATCAGGTCAATTGATGCTATGTTCCTTTCCTGAATTATTGCTATGGCAAAATACAGTAACGAATATGATAGAATAATAACAATTGAAGTCAGAAATAACTTACTGCGCCTGTATAGATTTGTAAGGCTGAATATGGCCACTATCCCAATAACAAAATTCAGAAATACAAATTCAAAACTGTTTGGAACAAAAAACCCAACAAGAAGAAGTATTATCGTATGGACGAAAAGCGCCAGCCTTTCATCATAAAAAGTCCTGATTATTATAGGCACTATAGCAAAGGGAACTATATAGAAACTTATCATACTGAACCTGATAAACATTATGGAGACAAAGACCATGATGAACAGCAGGAAAAGAATAAAAAGTGTTTTACGAATATTTATAAGAATCTCATACCTGAAATGATATAGAAACAGATAGAGGTTGATAAGTAATGAAAATACCAGGATAATCTGTCCTATAAGGATCAAATGGAGGTTTGACCCTCTCAGCCTTGATTCATACTCCCTTTTGAGTGATTCAAGAATCTGAAAAACATCGTTTGTAATAAGGTCTCCCTTCGATACTATTCGCTCTCCTGATTGCACCATTCCCATCGCTAAAGATATTTCATCGAGAAGGCTTTGCCTGACCCTGCTGGTCATTTGCTCATCATAGAAAAGATTAGGAACAATATACTCACTGAATTCAACCGAACTAAAGAATCCGGAAAGATTAGCAGGCATTCCGGGTGATTCAGATTCTATCCACCCTGAAATATTTTCGGTAATATACTCATAAGCAGCTTTTTGCCTGTAAAACTCACCGGGGGCCGCTCTCTCTCCTATATTCTCCCTGACAATTACAATTGATTCCTGTGAAGAGATTATTATGTCAGTAGTTTCACCTGGTGCAATAATACCACGATCATATACATGTCTTAACAGGCTGCTGCTAAACTCAGCAAACTCATCTTTGAAATTCTTCAGATTTTCATTACCCGTCAGGAACTCTTCTATCTCCTCTTTTTCGATATCATAACGCACTGCCAAATACTCTTTCCATCTTATATTCAGGTTTAAAATGAATGATCTCAATGCTGAATCCGGAATCTGAAGATCAAACCTGAAATAATGATGAAAATCTGCAAGAATGCTGTCCCGTTCTGCATTTAATTCAGCCTCTGTTTTATAGATCGGAAAATTGAAAGGGGCAATAAGAGTTTCATGCATCCATGGACGACCCCGTTGAAATTCATATCTGAATTTCCCTTCACGGGGTAGCATATAAATGATCAGGAATCCTGTAACCAAAAACAAAGCAAATACACTGATCCTGTTAGATCTACGTTTCAACAATATAAGAAATTTTTTCACTCTTCCCTAATATCTTTAGTTATGTTCCAAAAACAAATATACATTAAATTTTTTCAGATGAAATTACCCACATACAAGATGAGATTACTCACAGACGGATTAAAAATTTTATGTACTTTTATCCTGTGAAAAAGCCAAAATTTTGATTCCGATTATGCAATATGCACTCTCTGCCCAGCCGGTGGTTCCTATGAGAGCCGGCCCATCTGATAAAGAAGAGATGATAAGCCAGCTGGTCTTTGGCGAAACGATGATTATTCTTGAAAAACAACAAAAATGGAGTTTTGTTGAGTTAACCTGTGACGGATACCGTGGATGGGTGTCAGGGTCAATGATCATGAATATTGATGAAGGACTTTCCGGAAAAATGACAGACTCAAATCCGGCAATATCCGGCAGCCTTTTTTTACCTGTTCTTGAAAACAGGGGAAAGTTCCCTCTTTTCATACCGGCAGGAAGTTCTTTGTATGAATATAAGCCTGCTTCAAACAGTTTTCATATTGGAGAAACTGCCTACACCTGCCTGGAGGAACCTGTGTTTTATGCTGGAGATAAATTAAGGGAAGATATAAGCCAGGCAGTACTCAAATTCATAAACATCCCATATTTATGGGGAGGAAAGAATCCTTTTGGAATGGATTGCTCTGGTCTTACCCAGACAATAATGAAACTCTTCGGTATAAAGTTACCAAGAGATGCCAGGCAACAGGTTGAAAAAGGCATGACCATCAATTTTATAAATGAGGCTCAACCCGGAGATCTGGCCTTTTTCGATAATGAAGAGGGTGAAATTATTCATACGGGATTGATAATAAAAAATCAGGAAATTATTCATGCTTCGGGAAGCGTAAGAACAGACAGGATAGATCATCAGGGAATTTATAACAGCAAATTAAGGCAATATACTCACCGATTGAGGGTTATTAAAAATGTTGCCGACCATATCTAAAATAACTTGATTGGGTATGTATATTTTCACCCCATATCTGAAATTATTTCTTATTCTGGTTGCGGCTGTGATCATTTACCTTTTTTTATCCGGGAAATTCAGAAAACCGGACAGGAATTAGAAAAAAATTGCCGGAATAAGACTGAACATCAAGCCCTGTAAGTTGATGCTAACGCTTATCTTCCTTCGTGAAGTTGTGTTAATCACAAGATGATAATAATAAAAAAACGGGACTTCTGCAAGTCCCGTTTTTTATCATATAATAACTGAAAGTATTAAGCTGACGGACCGGAAGCGGCTGTTTCTCCAACAGGCTTAAGTTTGCTGCCCACCAGTGCATAGAACAATATATACAGGTAACAGAGAACAGGTACTATAAATGAGTACTGAATATTAAATGCATCACCTACAACACCCATCAGAACCGGAATTATTGCACCTCCGACAATCAAAGTGTTTATAATACCTGAAGCAAGGCTCACTTCGCTCCTGTCGAGACCTTTAACTGCAAGTGAGAATATATTCGGGAACATTACCGAATTAAACAATCCGATTGAAACAATTGACCACAATGCGACCTTACCGGTTGAAAGCATCGAAATAACTGCCAATGAGGCAGCTGCAATAGCAAATACGGAGAGAACCAGATTTGCTTTTCCTTTTCCAAGTTGCATCATAGCATAGTTCAGAATGGCAAATCCAAGAAATGTCAGAGCCATAGGCAGACTATACTCCAGTGTTACAAAACCTACAACGAATGCCCAAATCAAAACCAGGCCGGCAAATATAAGTTTCAGCGTATTTTTCTTTATATCTGACAATGAAATTGCACCAAAAAGACGTCCGATCATTGCTCCTGCCCAGTATAAGCCAACAAATTTCAAGGCGAGCTCACGGCTGATTCCGCCACCAAGTCCTGGCTGAACAACATAAGAAGAAATAGCCGTACCAATACCAACTTCAGCACCAACATAGCAAAATATCGCAAATGCTCCCAGTAGTACATGCCGGTATTTAAAAACAGTGGCGTAATTACCCGTACCCTCCTGGCTGAGCACAGGAAGTTTAATCAGGCGAACCGCTATTGCAATAAGCAAAACGATAACTGCAATCAACATAAACGGTAAAAGCAGATCGGAAGGCCTGACCCTGTCGGGGATACCGTCAGCAATAATTCCGTTTACTGTTTCAGTTGCTGCAGGAAGCGCTGCAGGCAATACAAGAGCAACTATCATTAACGGTGCAATCCAGGTAGCAATTGAATTGAGTGCCTGCGTAAGGTTGAGACGTCCGGAGGCTGTTTCGGGAGGACCGAGCTCAGTGACAAACGGATTTGCAGCCGTCTGAAGCAGTACTACACCAAGAGAGAGAATTACAATAGCTCCCAGGAAAAAGGCATAAGATTCCGTTCTTATTGCAGGAAAAAACAGGAATCCTGCAAAAGAGATCAGAAGCAGACCGACCACAATTGAGTTCTTGTACCCTATACGCTTAACAACACCTCCTGCAGGTATTGAGAAAACAGCATATGAAATAAAGAAAGCGGAGTTAACCAGAAAACCTTGAGTATACGTCAGGTCAAAGGCTTCCATCACCGGATCGCTGAGAGTTATAATAAAGGTGGTAACAAAACCGAAAATAAAAAAGATCATGGAAATGAAAATCATTCCCACCTTCAATGTATTGTTTTGATTTGACATAACAATTGATTTAGTTATTAATAAGTTGGTTATATGTGGACTTACTTGTCAAGCTCCTTCCATATCAGGGCACTCGATCCCATGACCGCGACATTTTTATCCATCAGCTGGGAAGGGAGAATCTTTACCTTGTTTTTAAAAGTACCCATTACACTCTCTTCCATGTATTTTTTTGTCGGTTTAAATATGTAATCGCCCGACTTGGAAAGACCTCCAAAAAGAAAAACAGCCTCAGGACTTGTATGTGCCACTGAGTCAGCTAGCTTTCGCCCAAGAATTTTACCTGTAACATCAAATGCTTTCAGTGCAACCTTATCTCCCTTCACAGCAGCATTGTATATCATTTCAGAATCAAGTTCATCAAAACTGAAGTTTACCAGGTCACTGTCGCTGCTATCAGAAGCCAGCAGTTCAAAAACTGTCCTTTTAATACCGGGTGCTGATACATATGTTTCCAGGCATCCAAGATTTCCGCAACCGCACTTTCTGCCATTCTCAACCACATTTACATGACCAAGCTCACCAGCAAAACCATCATGTCCGTAAACAAGATCTCCGTTAACAACTACCCCGCTGCCAAGTCCTGTTCCCAGTGTGATCATAATGAAATCTTTCATCCCTTTAGCTCCTCCATATACCATTTCTCCAAGAGCTGCGGCATTGGCATCATTGGTCAGCTTAACGGGAACTTTGTAATGTTTGTTAACCAGGTCTGCGAAGGGAATAACCCCTCTCCACTTAAGGTTTGTGGCATTCTCTATTGTTCCGTTGTGATAGTTTCCGTTTGGGGCACCAATACCTACACCAACAATTTTGTAAGGGCCTTCAAGCTTTTCCTCAGCCTTTTTGATCTCTTTAATAAGATTTTCAAGATAATCTTCAACATTATCATAAACATCTGTTGGTGTCACGCTTTCAGCAAAACAGTTTCCCTCACGGTCAACAAATCCGCACTTGGTAAATGTCCCACCAATGTCAATACCTATAACATACTCTTTCATAATATTATATGTGATTTAAGTTAGAAATAATTTATCTGAAAAGATATTTTTATATTAAAATCGACAGGTAAAGGTAAAAAAAATAGTATAACACAGAATACCCGGCTATTTATTTTAATTAACATATTCTTAAAAGCATTAAATATTATAAGAATCTGCAGGCATTCTCGACCTGAACCGGTATAGAGTCTGTCAATAAAGTCGGAGTCTGAATCAGAAAGTCACATCTGATTAATTTTGACGAGCATAATGCAGCAGGCAGAAATTATGAACAGACACTATATTGGTTTACCAATAATTCAATTGATATAAAAGTTAAATTTGCAAGACTGTTTATTTAAGAATCAATATCAGAAAAACTTTGATAGAAAGAAGTCATTTGTATATAAGATTTGCATCAATTTTGTCGATGATTGTAACTTCAGCAGTTGCAACGGCTCAGGCGCCGTCTGACAGTATCTTGCCGGAATTGCTTAAACCAATTGCTGCCAGACAGGTTTTTTCCCTTTCTCCGGCTCAGCAAAACATTGTTACGTTAAATGAACTAAATTTCTCTTCCAGCCGGTACATGGCAGCAAACAATAATCTTCAGCAAGACCTTATTTTCTATGCCAACCTCAGGGAAGCAGCTCAGAGAAGTTATATTACGCGCCGGCTTCATGAGTTTCTTGTCAGGAAACAGGTCAGCGCCCGTCAGCAGGTTACCCGGCCCAGACGAAGCGAGAATGAATTTGAAGATGCAGCAGGTTTGACAATTAATAACATAAGTTTCAGTAAAGCAGATCTCTTTGCACCAAGTATTGATGATCCGGTATATTACACCCCCGACGGACTGGAAAAGATCGGAACAATGCTTCACTTCAGCACAAGACAGAGAATTATTGAAAATAATCTGTTGTTCAGAAGCGGCGATAAGACAGACCCCTTCCTGTTGAGTGATAATGAGAGAATACTCCGACAATTACCTTACCTTGAAGATGCACGTATTTATGTGATCGAAGACAAGTTCAATGAGGGATATGCCAATATAGTTGTTGTTACGAAAGACCGCTGGTCAAGAGGTTTTGATATGGATTTGAGTGATATTGATGCAGGAAGAGTTGAACTTTACGACAGAAACGTACTTGGTTTTGGCCAGGATCTTCAGGCTAACCTGTTGTTTGATGGCACAGAGGATAATCTGTTTGGTTATGAGGCAAAAATGAAACTAAACAATATCAACGGGAAATTTATCAATGCAGGGATCAGTTACCTGAATGCATTTGGTAATGATGTTTTCAATATCAACTCAGGAAGAGATTTCCTCACCCCGTCAATGAAATTTGCGGGAGGAATCATGTATACTTCTGCCAGAATTTTGGATGATTTTAGCTTTCCTGATACCTCCTTCGTCAATCAGAAACTTAACTACCATGAATATGATTACTGGTTTGGGCGTTCTTTCCTTTTAGCGGAAGATGAAACAAATACAAGAAGGAACCTCTACTTAACTGCCCGTTATAACCGGCACATTTTTTTTGAGAGACCAGAAATTAAAGAAAATGTCCGGCATATTTTTCATAACAGGGACATATTCCTGGTTAATATTACACTTTCCCGTCTGGGGTATCTCAAAAGCAATTATATATACGGATTTGGACCAACTGAAGATATTCCGACAGGAACCAGGCTGGAAACCACAATCGGTTATGAGGATAACCAGTTCTTTCCCCGCTGGTATACAGGATTAAGCATTACTCAAAGCAGTTTCTTCGAGGGAATTGCCTGGTTAACCAGTTCTCTGTCTGTCGGAGGCTTTATAAATGACGGAGTTCGTGAACAGGGCGTATTGAAACTCGAAACAGCAGGATTTTCTTCGCTTTACAGTTTAGGGAAATTCTATCTCCGGCAATTTGCTTCTTTTGACTATACCATGGGCATCCACAGATTTGAAGATGAATTTGTAAGTATTAGCAACCACTACGGGATCAGAGGTATGAGGAGTAATGACCTTGTCGGCAAGCAAAAACTGACTTTGCAAACCGAAACAATGCTTTATGCAAAAAACAACTGGTACGGGTTCCGGTATGCATTTTATGCAATGGCAGACCTTGGCTGGATAGGACAGGGCGAAACATCAATATTCAGTAATAATTTTTACAGCGGATTTGGTATTGGGATGAGGGTACGTAATGAACATTTAATATTCCCCACCCTGCAAATCAGACTTGCCTTTTTCCCCAGGGTCCCCGAATCTGCATCAGCAAGCCTGTTTTATCTGATGACCGAAAGAAAAGTAATTCTTGATGATTTCCGTGTAAGAGCGCCTGATGTACTTCCGTACCGGTAATACAAAATGACATATAAATCTCCCTGAAACCCATTACAGAAATCACATAAAAAAATGCGAAAGTTTATAAGGATAAACATTGCAGACCCGGAACTATTCAGTAAAAAACTGCTTATCCTTGAAAAGGAATTCAGTAATATCGCAATTCTTGATTCAAACGGTCACCCTGATTTCTGCTCTTCTCAAAGTATTGGTAACAGCTATGAAACGATAGCTGCAATAGGTTCGCTTGATGAACTGTCATCGTTAAACGGGAAATGGATTGCCCCCCTGGAGAATTATCTCACCGGAAGCAGGGACTGGCTTTTCGGGCATCTCGGCTATGATCTCAAGAACGAAATTGAAAGCCTTACATCTTCCAATCCGGACAGGATAAAATTTGCCATGGCAGGATTTTTCCGGCCCAGGTATATATTCACAATCAGGAATAAAATTCTTGAGGCCGGCTGGAATACCGATTACAATCATGAACACGAAGTCAGGCGCCTTGTTAAGAATATCGACAGCGGTCCTTTACCTGGCTTAAATGAAGAGTCGTGCATCTGCAAAGTAGATGAGATAATTTCCAGGGCAGAGTATTTGAAAACAGTTGAAAAAATTAAAGATCATATAAAAAGAGGAGATATATATGAAGCCAATTTCTGCCAGGAATTTTATTCAGAGAATGCAAATATTGATCCTTCATCAATATGGCTGAGACTTATTAAAGAATCTCCGGCACCATTTTCATGTTTTTATAAAAGAGATGACAAATACCTGCTTTGCGCCAGTCCGGAACGTTTTATGAAAAAAACCGGAAACAGGATAATTTCACAGCCAATCAAGGGCACAGCAAAACGGGGAAAGACCGGCACGGATGACCGGGATTTATCAGATTTACTTGCCAGCGATCCGAAAGAGAGGGCTGAAAACATCATGATAACTGATCTTGTAAGGAATGATCTGTCGCGTATTGCCGAGAGAGCTTCAGTAAAAGTTGATGAATTGTGCAATGTATATCCCTATCCCGGAGTATTTCAAATGCAATCATCCATATCGGCCAGGTTACCCGTTAAAACAGGTATTGATGATATTATTAAAGCAATGTTTCCGATGGGATCGATGACCGGCGTTCCAAAAATCAGGGCTATGGAAATAATTGAACAATATGAGAAAACCAGGCGGGGACTGTATTCAGGCGCAGTTGGATATATAACGCCGGATACTGACTTTGATTTTAATGTTGTTATCAGGAGTATACAATATGACCGGGTGACTTCAAACCTTTCATTCATGGTTGGAGGTGCGATAACAGGAATGTCAGTTGCAGTGAAAGAATATGAGGAGTGCCTACTTAAAGCAGGAGCAATTTTAAGGGTGCTTGGAGGCGGGATTTGAAAAATCAGTCAGGAATAACACTCTCTATTTTTGATTCAATTCTCGAAAGGGCCTCAGTTATTCTCTTTTCAGGTTCAATTATGCTGTGTCCGCTCCAGAATTCAGGGTCATAGGCATGTTCACCATCCATGAACACCCTGCCGGTGCGCAAAGCATCCCTCCTGCTGAAACGGGCTACATTTTCAGTCTCTATCCTGCTTGTTACCATCTCAACAAACACATGGTAATTGTTGCTGAATATCTGGAACCTCTTCCTGTAACGAAGATGTACATCGGCCCGCACATGATTCAGGTGGAATTTACCATTAAAGAATTTATAACTTACGGTATAAACCGCCTTTTCAACTGAAGCCCTGTAATCCCTGCTCCTTCTCGCAAGAAATTGGTTATTCGCTTTGTTGATATAATCCGGATGAACTTCAAAATCAGCTCCCAGGAAGGCAAGACTTTCCATATCAATATACATAATACCTTTATAGAGAGGTTCTGTAATATGTTGCTTTTGCTCAAAAGCAATGGCATAAGCCATTTTCCCGTCTACCGATACCAGATCTGCCTTTGTATAATCATACTCATGCAGATAATCAGTATTTAGAAAATCTGGCACAGTCTTAACAAAATCCAGTTCAAGCGAACTCCTTATCCCGGCCCTTATTTTTAATATAAGAGTGTCAGACCGATCGATATTGCTGATGGTTCTTGATTGCAGTAACTTAACCTGGTCCTGCTCAAACTGCCTGCTGTAAGATGATTTATAAATCTGAAAAAATGCCTCTGAATAATTGACAAACCTGTTACCCCTCATCACTCCCTCACGATAGAAATTAAGCAGATATACGGGCTCCTGACTATAATTTTCATCCTTCTTTTCCATTGCCGATCTGAGTATCTTATCAGGATCAAAATACCGGATCATAACCTCCTGGATGGAAATATAATCAGTCTCCATTAAAATATCCACCCTGTTATCCTTAAACAAACCAACCGGCAATTTCTGGCTTTTGTAACCAATGTGGGAGACCGTTATGTAATCATCAAAATATTCTTCGGAAATTCTGAGAGAAAAAACACCATCATAATTGGTAGTGATACCAACAGCCCGCCGGTTGATACCCACAGTTGCATATGGTAAGGCATCTCTTGAGTTTTCATCAATAATACGGCCCTGAACCATCAGGTAATCTTTTTTCTCCTCTTCATTGTCTTCTTTCCGGGAAGCAATATTCGCACGTTCCTGTCTGTAAATCAGTATATGGTTCTCAATAATAGTGAAATCAAACGACTGATCGCTCAATATATCTCCCAGCCATGATTCCAGGGATCGGTTTCCGGCCCTGAGTCTGACTCTCCTGTCAGAATCAAGTACTTCGGTCTCATATACAAAATAGTATCCTATCTGTCCTGAGATCTGGTTCAGAATTGAATAAACACTGGCATATTGCCTGGGAAGCGAAATAGTTTTACCGAAAATTTTCTCTCTGAGATCACCGGATCCTGAATTTTTATCCTGCTCATCTGAAACATACTGTACCCGGATACTGTCATTTTCCTGAGCGCAAACATATCCGGTTAACATCAACAGCAAAACAGCAGCCGGAAATATTAACCGCCGGTGGAAACATGTGCTGATGAAAACATCTTTTATATTAATTCTGCTAAACATACCTGTAAATAGTTGTTCAGGGGCTGTCAATCATTGCCGTAAACCATCGTATATCAAACACAAAATTTCAGTTCCGGTCGTCGAACATTATTCTGGAGTCAGGAAGTATTTCATAATCCAGTCCCAGTCCGATTGCGATTACTTCAATAATGGTGCTGATATTATTATCATCAAAGGTTACATTGAGCCTCCTTTCCGCTATTTCATCATCGTAAAAGCCAATATTCACATCATAGTTTTTGCTTATGACGGATATTATATTCCCAAGTCTTTCATCTCTGAACTGCATCCTGTTCATTCTCCATGAAAGGTATGTTCTGTCTACCACCGGCAGCTTTTCCAGCGAACTGTCCGAGCCGTAAATCATCTCCCACCGGCCCACTTCAGCCGACAGATCGGGAAGACTCCTGAGGCTCACTCTTACACTCCCTTCCTCTACAATAACCTCAAAGTC
This sequence comes from Bacteroidales bacterium, assembly GCA_007120695.1. GTDB lineage: Bacteria > Bacteroidota > Bacteroidia > Bacteroidales > PUMT01 > PXAP01. Next base: position 33,515 of record SKND01000020.1, read on the forward strand.
GTCGTCGCCTGACCTTATGTTAAAAGCTGTACCTAAAACCTCAACAATTGCATTTTCTGTTTCAATGATAAACGGACTGGCACTGTCTGGTGCGATATCAAAGAATGCTTCCCCGCTAAGGGATATCTTTCGCTGATCGCTCTTGAATATAGCAGGATATTTAAGAACAGAATTGTCACCCAGGTAAACAATGCTGCCGTCATTCAGGGTTTGAACATAAGTGCTGTTGTCTGACCCTGTCTGCAGGGTCAGCATTTTAGGCGACCATATACCGGGAATAATGAAATAACTCAAACTGCCTATTGCAAACAGCACCAGGATTGTTGCGGCGACTGCCAGTCTCCGGGGTACCAGAGATACACGGACAACTGCTCCCTGCTCAGGCAATAGTCCGTCTTCCTCCAGCCGGTAAAGGACTTTCGCCCAAGCTTTGTCAGTATCAACCTCTTTGTAACTCTTAACGGGATCCATTTTGCGTCTAAATTATAATAGTTTTACCAAATACCATCTTTTATCAATATCTCATCAGGAATCAGCTTTGTAGTATTTCTCAAGTCTTTCTCTTAAAAGTTTCAGCGCCTTACCCATATTTGCCTCCACTGTCTTTACTGACACAGATAATTCCGAAGCGATCTCTTCATATTTCAATCCATCATAGCGACTCATTCGGAAAATCTGACTGCAACGCTCAGGCAGTTCATTCAATGTATCCTCTATCAGGTCTTTAAGTTCCGAATATTCCATACCGGGATTTTCAAATACTGACCTCCCCTTCTTTTCTTCAATAACCCTTTCGGCGTATCTTCTCCTTACAGCCTGTGATTCAAGATATTTGAGTGCATTATTCCTGACAGACCTGTAGAGATAAGACTTAATTGATAATCTGATATTTATCTCCTTTCTGTTTTTCCAGTAATTGTAAAAGAACTCCTGTACTATCTCCTCAGCGGCATCAAAATCCTTTGTAAAACTATAGGCATAATTAACCAGTCCCGAATAATACTTCCTGAAAAGCATCTCAAAAGCAGAAACATCATCATTTCTGGCTCTGTGCTGAAGTTTTACTGACTTAAATGCCATATCTTAAAACACCTTTTGGTGTAAAGATACAAAGTATTATGCATCCCTACCAGTCGAGCCGTCTGTTTAACCTTCTTATTGCCGCTTCAATAGACTGGTCTGGTTCAATAAAATTATAATCCCCCCAAAAATCATCATCAAAATAAACCGGTACCTGGTCGGCAAGTACAGCACTATTCCTGAATGCCTTACCTGCCGGAATTCTGGTTACATTATCCGAACTACGGGATGTCACTGCCATCTCCGAAATAATTGTATATCCTGTTCGGAATATTCTCCTGCGCCAATCAGCAAAAAACTCAAGCTCATAACGCATGTAATTAACCTGGTACCGGCCGTCAATCTCCTTATAACTAACCAGATACCTGGTATTAACGGGATTAAACCTCAACCTGGACGGCTTTTTAAGTATAAAGCTCTGAGCAGCTTTTTCCCTGTCATCCAGATCAAGGCTGAATTCTGCCATGGTTATTGCATGACGGTCGACCGAAATATACAATTTCCCGAAATAATGAGGAAAGCCTAAGTTTTCTCTTGGTTTGAATGATATCACATAGTTGGAAACATCATCAATCTTGACAATATCAACCATCTCAAAATTATATAAACCAACAGACTCTTCAGAAATAAGCAGATTTCTGTTCTTTACTACATCCAGCAGCATCGATACATGAGGCCCCCCCTGCAATTTAACAAGTAAGGTATCAGCCTTTTTAACATCACCACTTTTCCTGCCACGAATAATGCTGAACATATCCCGGTCCCTGGCAGAATTATACGGGGCCTGGTAGATATCGACAACTGCTTCTGAAACAGATATATAATCCCTCCTTTGCCTGACTGTTTCCCTGTAGAATCCCGTCAGCCTGTAAGGAATAACCGGATAGTTTTCATCTATCCTTCTCAGGGCCGAAGTAACCAGGGCCCTTGCATCAGTTGGTCTGATCACAACCTCCTGCAAAACAACACTGTGAGGTTCAATGAAAAAATCTTTTATTGTCCCGTCTATCTTATCAACCCGAAAACCGGCACATTTGTAACCTAGATGTGATATTGTAATCTCTGTAACTTCAGGGCTTACCGGTATCTTCAGGGTAAATTCGCCGTCGAGGTTTGTTACAGTCCCAATATGCATGCCGCTCACTGTGATACTGGCAAAGGCGACACTTCTGCCTGTTGATGAATCTTTTACCTTACCACTTACCGTATAAAAAGCATTTATTGAAAATGCAGATGCAATTGTAGCATATAAAACCATTGATCCTGTAAGAATCAATGTTCTTAACAATAATTTATCTCTCCTTTTCACGGTTTTAAAAACTCAGTAAAACAGTTTGTTTATCTTTCATTTATAAGACCGTTAAGGTACCGTTATACCCTATATTATCTGAAACCGTATTTGATAAAGCATTGATTAACATTTCTTATACAGAAAAGCCCTTTACTCAATTACAACTGAGGGCAGACTTTTGAGGTAGCTGTCATCAATCCATGCTCCGAGGCCATTGCTCTCAGGCACCTCAACCAACCCTCCCTTACCATAAACAATTCCCCCACTGACCGGATCTTCGACCATCATCATTGGCGAATCAAAATCACTGAAAACTATATGATCATTTGACAGAGACAGATGGGCCGATGCCGTAAAAGCCAGGCGGGTTTCAACGAAACCTCCTACCATCATCTTAATACCTGCTGCAGATGAAATACCGGCTATTTTACGGGCCTTGTAAAGCCCGGATGATTTCCCAAGCTTAATGTTAATATAATCACATGCCCCCAGCTTGATAAGCCTGTCAGCATCATGGTGGTCAAAACAGGACTCATCAGCCATGACGGGAATCGGACTGGCTTGCGTAACTTCAGGTAATGACATAAAATCCCAGCGTGGGATAGGCTCTTCACAATACTGGATATTGCAATCTGCCAGATCATTCAGCACCCCGATCGCTTGCAGCTTATCCCATCCCTGGTTGGCATCAAGTCTTAAAGGAATATCATTCCCGGTTACTGCAGTGATCCTCCTGATCCGGTCAACATCATTTTCCCTGTTATCTCCTAGTTTGACCTTGATAAAAGGAAACCCCCTGTCTTTTATGTCAAGTGCATCAGCCACCATAACATTTGCATCATCAAGCGAAATAGTATAATCAGTATGAAGTCTCTTATTGTTTTTACCGCCCAGGAATGCATAAAGCGGCATTCCCGCATGTTGCGATGCGATATCATGTATAGCAATATCGAATGCACTTTTAATACTGGTGTTTCCATAAAACAGTGAGTCCATTATTTGCATACAGCCGGGAATATCAAGCGGACTTTTCCCTGTAAGATGCTTTGCAAGATGCCCGGCAACTGCAAAGCAGGTTTCGGCATTTTCACCATTAATGGTTGTTGAGGGACTGCATTCGCCGAATCCTGTCAATTTGCTGTCGGTAGTGATCTTTACAACAACATTGTCGGCATGGGTTTTAGGACCCAGCGAAATGATGAATGGTCTTGAAAGTTTTATTTTAAGCCGGAAAATCTCAATTTTCGTTATCCTCATTATATTCTGTGTTTGGTATTGGAATTTAAAAGCATACGTTAGCCATCCCCCGTTCCCTGACTCATCCATCCGGTCGCCGGTCCGGTCCTTAGTCCGCTTCAATAGCAGCTAAATTATTACGTTTAGTAATAACGCCTGCCGTCAATATCATCAAACTGCTCCTGTTATGCAACCTGCCCCATCACTGCAGAAGAGATCAGGTCTGAAAAAACAATAATTATCAGTAATCTTCTTACAATTAAATCAATTTACTTTAAACTAGAGTAATTACAAACAGAAAATGGGTAAAATGATACTTCTAAAAGGTACTTCGCATATAATAGAATTATCAGAAAAACCTGAATTATTATATGATGGATACCACAATATCGTTTACCTCAAAATATAATAATATCGTTTATATCTAAGTTTGATTAAAGATCATTGATATTTGAAAACAATAACCTGCAATTAATCCATTAAAAAGGGTTAATATTAAACAAAATTTAAATAAATTGTCCTGTTTTTAATTTTTAGTGCAAAACAAAAACTATATGATATCCGAACTGGCAAAAATGATCGACCACTCGATCCTGCACCCAACTATGACTGATGATGATCTGGTAAAGGAGTGCAAGGTAGCGGCTAAATATGATGTTGCCTCGGTATGTGTCAAACCCTATATGGTGAAGAAAGCTGCTGAACTGCTAACCGGGACAGATGTTCTTGTGGGATGCGTTATAGGCTTCCCGGCCGGTAATTCAACCACTGGAGTAAAGGTTTTTGAAGCCGAAACCGCCTGCAGGGAGGGTTCAGTTGAAATTGATATGGTAATTAATATAGGCAAGGCCCTTTCGGGGGACTGGGATTATGTAGAACAGGAAATTTCGGCGGTAACCGAAGCATGCCATAAGAATGGTGCCATCATCAAGGTTATTTTCGAAACTGATTATGTTACAAGAGATGAAGACAAGATCACGCTGTGCGAAATATGCACAAGGGTTGGCGCCGATTATGTGAAAACTTCTTCTGGTTTTGGATTTGTAAAAGACACTGACGGAAAATATTACTATACCGGAGCCACTATAGCCGATTTGGAGCTTATGCGCAGGCATAGCGGACCAAATGTCAGTGTAAAGGCAGCTGGCGGGGTACGCACCCTTGACCAGCTCCTGGCGGTAAGAGAAGCAGGATGTTCGCGCAGTGGCGCCACAGCTACAGCCTCAATAATGGAGGAAGCAATACAAAGGTTCAGCAAGTAAATATTCAGGAATTAAAATTAAAACATCAGTTATGAAGAACTCAAGAAGAGAATTTGTAAAAAAAGCAGCACTCGGCACTGCAGGGATTACTATTGGAGGCCTTGGACTAAGTGCAAAATCCTACGGAAATATTATCGGTTCCAATGACCGGGTAAATGTAGGTATTGTTGGTTTTTCAGACCGGACAAGATCATCTCTGATCGGCGCCCTCCAAAGCCAGTCCGCCGACCTCAATTTTGCCATTACCGCCGTTTCCGACATCTGGAACCGGAGACGCGATGAGGCAAAGGTTTTTCTGGCCCAAAGAGACATAACTGTTGACCTTTACCGGAACAACGAAGAGCTGTATGAGAAGAGCAATGTTGATGCCGTTATTATTGCCACGGCTGATTTTCAGCATGCACTGCACACCATTGAGGCAGTTGAAGCAGGTAAGGATGTCTTTGTAGAGAAACCGTTTGCCGAAACAATGGAAGATAACCGCAAGGCAAGGGCAGCCGTGGAGCGAACCGGAAAGATTGTAACAATCGGTTCGCAAAGAAGAAGCGGGCCAAACTATCATGCTGCAAATGAATTTATTCGGTCAGGCCGGTTTGGTGACATAGTTATGGTGGAGATGACATGGAATGTTAACCAGCCGGGAAGATGGAGAAGACCTGCACTGGTATCGGAAATCAGGGAGCAGGACACCGACTGGAAACGATATCTTATGAACAGACCATGGGAAGCATGGGATCCGAGAAAATATCTGGAGTACCGCCTTTTCTGGCCATACTCCTCGGGTATACCGGGGCAATGGATGGCACACCAGATAGATACCGTTCACTGGTTCAGCGGGTATGAATACCCGAGAAGTGTGGCTGCAAACGGTGGCATATACCTGTGGAAAGACGGCCGTGAGAATTTCGATACCATGACAGCAGTATTTGATTACGGACCAAAAGATGATCCATCCAAAGGTTTCCAGGTAGTTTATTCTTCGCGCTTTACCAATTCTGCAGGAGGCGTTAAAGAGCTTTACTATTCAAATGCAGGCACACTGAATCTTGACACCAACAAGATCACTCCGCAGGGCGGACTTACCGAAAACCATGCACGTGCCATGAATATGCAGCCAAACCAGCTTCCCGAAATGGATCTTCCCGCAGTGGAAATGGTTACTGCTGCCGATACAGGTACCGACAATATGACGGTAAACCATATGAGAAACTGGATGGAATGCGTAAGAAGCCGCAGGCAACCAAATGCTCCTGTTAAGGCAGGTTACAACCATTCGGTGGCAAACATTATGGTAACCGCCGCTTTACGTACGGGAGAGTATGTTACATTTGACGATAGTACACAGGAGGTTATGGCTGGCGGCAAGGTATTTCACCTTTAGAGACAGGCAATTTATCATATTCAGAGACTGACTTTTTAGTCAGTCTCTGAATCATCCATGTATTGAAAAGCAAAACATCCGCATCATAAATCTGTAACACATTGTTATACTATTTGCTAACTATACCTTATACGAATGATAAAATCGACAAAGTCAAGCACCCGGAAGTTATACATATTTAATATTTGTATGCACCGGTTTTTATTTATCACTGCCATTATCCTGTTAATGTCTTGCTCGGGCGAAATGAAAGAACAGGTTAATGAGGCAGCGGGTATCGATATCAGCAAAAACCATCCCACATACTGGTCATACAATGGTGAGGATATGCTGCTTCTGGGAGGTTCGGTTCAGGACAACCTGTTTCAGATACCTGACCTTGCAGAACATCTGGAACTGCTGGTTTCGGCCGGAGGAAACTACGTCAGGAACACCATGTCAAGCAGGGACAGCGGCAATATATGGCCGTTCATGAAACTTGAGAATGGCCTGTATGACCTGAACCGTTGGAACGATGAATACTGGAGAAGATTTTCAACATTCATAGAAGAGACAGCCAAAAGGGATATAATCGTACAGATCGAAATATGGGCAACTTTTGATTACTACAGGGATAACTGGGAAATTAACCCTTTCAATCCCAAAAACAATATCAACTATGAGCCACGGCGAACAAAGCTTCCGGAAACGGTTGACAGTCACCCGATCTTTACAGAAAACAATTTTTTCAGATCTGTTCCATCACAGATGGCACTGGCACAGGTACTTTGGTATCAGCAGCAGTTCGTAGACAAGATACTTTCCTATTCACTGCAGCATGACCATATATTATACTGTATGGACAATGAGACTTCTGTAACGGCCGACTGGGGCAGATACTGGGCAAATTATATCCGGAAACAGGCCGGGCTGGAAGGGAAAAAGGTGCATACGACCCAAATGTGGGATCCGTGGGACCTTAGCCATCCCTTTCATGCCGAAACCTTCGACAATCCAGACATTTACACTTTCGTGGATATCTCACAAAACAACCACCAGTCGGCCGATGACCACTGGAATAACGGACTGGCTACAATGGAAAAATTAAGGCAGACAGGCAATTTAAGACCCGCAAATAATGTTAAGATATATGGTAACGACGGCGGAGCCCATAAAACAACGAGAGACGGCATTGAAAATTTCGTAAAAAACGTATTGATGGGATGTGCTTCTGCCAGATTTCACCGTCCTACTTCAGGACAGGGATTAAATGAGACGGCTCAGTCAGTTATCAGGAGCGTCAGGGATCTTACCAACAGGATGGATTTCTTCAACGGGAAACCGGATAACAGCCTTATTGGTTCAAGAGAACCAGGTGAGGCATATTGCAGGGCAATAGCCGGAAAGGAGCTTGCCGTTTATTTCCCCGAAAGGGGGTCGGTTGAAATTGACCTGGCCGTCTTCAGTCAGGAACCGAAAATTGAATGGCTGAACCTGCTTACATCAGAATGGCAGGCCCCGGCAAGGCTTGAAAGGGCACTAGTTACAATTGCCCCCCCTGGCAGCGGGCATTGGGTAGCACTTATTAATTAGTAAATTTGCACCCGGAACAGTTTATTATCTAAGGTGATTAAGAAACGCATCAATCAGTAAGCAAAAAATTAATCATTATTGTAAACCTCTATTAATATGATAGTACATATTTTATATACCACGAAAATCAAATTACAGCTGGTTTACTTCATATCGATATTACTCTTATTATCATCATGCGCCGAACATGAGACAGTCAAACCGACGGAAATCGAATTTAATTATATTCCGGATGAGAGCAGAATTGAAGTTTTGTATGACGGCGAACTGTTTACCGCCTACATGTACACTGATGAGCTTACCAAACCGGTCCTGATGCCCCTTAACACTCATGACCTTAAACCGTTGACCCGCGGATTCCCGCTTGAACCAAGAACCGGTGAAAGAGTTGATCACCCTCACCAGATCGGGCACTGGCTTAATTACGGTAATGTTAACGGCCTTGATTTCTGGAACAATCCGGGTAACGCTACCGGTCAAGGGAGAGATGATTACGGATTCATAGAACATGGTGAGCTTTTCAGGATGGAGAGCGGAAACGGAAAAGGAGAACTGGTAGTCTCGGCGATGTGGAAAAACTACCGGGATGAGGTCATCCTCAGGGAAAACACCACATTTGTCTTTTCATACTCAGGTAACACCCGGATTATTGACAGGGTTACCACCCTGACGGCAGAAACGGGAGACGTTCTTTTTACAGACGATAAAGAGGGTATGATCGCTATCAGGGTTGCCAGGGAGCTTGAAATGCCGGAAGATGGATCACCCATGATTGTGGGACAGGACGGAGAACCTGTTGAAGCGGGAGCGGACTACCACAGCGGAAGCACCGGTAATTACCTGAGCAGTGAAGGTCTTACAGGTAATGAAGTATGGGGTAAACGGGCCGGATGGATGGTGCTGAACGGAACTCTAGACGACAACCCGGTAGCCCTTGCCATGATAGATCACCCGGAAAACACCGGGTATCCTACCTACTGGCATGCAAGGGGATACGGACTTTTCTCGGCAAATCCTTTGGGTCAGGCTGCATTTTCGGAAGGTGCGGAGGAATTGAACATGAACCTTCCCCACCGGGAATCAGTAACATTCAGATACCGTATTCTGGTTCATTCCGGCAGCAACCTATCAGCTCAGGAGATAGATAAATTTGCCGAAGATTTTAAGCGGCATATATTATAAATAACGTTATAAAATTACGTTCCCGCCGGTCCAGAATTACCGGGTCGTAACAATGGTGGCATTATCTGCAAAATTCCGGTATTTCAAATCAATATTGTCAACCTCAGGAACCTGCCCTTCAGTAACCCAGAACCTGTAATATACCTCAAGAGGATTATTCTCCGTCAGATGGTAGGGAAAGAACTCACCAAACCTCCCGTATAACCGTTCAGACATCTCGGCGTTACCGGGATTGGAAGGGTGGCTCAGATATGCAACTGTGAATGGGGACTCTTCAATTATAAAGTGCATTGCATTCCATGGCAGGTTATACATATCCGCTCCCTCAATCTCCGTTACCGGATCAATATGTTCCAACCCTTCAGGCCGGATAAACCTTGTAAACCCGCTGTTATCGGCAACATATTGAGATGCACGGAACTGAACCCCTGCATGCTGCCTGTCACCCTCGAGTCTCACCGGCTGGTCGATAGCATGCAATACCGAATGGAAATCAATAAGTGTCTCGCCATATGGCTGGCTGAATACACGAATATCCCTGATCTCTTCAATAAAGGTAACGCCGTCATGATCTTTCCAGTAGATCCTTAGTTTATGCCCACCCATAACGGGACCTGAATATTCATCAATTATTTCAGCATGTTCGCTTCTTTCTCCGTTGTTCGCGTGCCAGATATCGACTCTTTCCTCACTGTCGCCAACATAAACATGATTGTATCCCAGGAATATGCCACGATGGTGAGAATACAGACCTCCCGGACCCTTGGTTATAAGCTGGTTACCAGTGGGTTCAAAAATATGGTGAAATGGCTTTTTTGTATGCTCAATATCATCAGGATCAAAAACCGGGTGCTCATACTGGATAACAGGAAGATCATCAAGGAAGAGGCGTGTTGAATGCTCGGAGATCCTTTCCCAGGTATATTCGGCCGTCTGGCATTCGTCACTTACCCGTAAACCGTAACTGGCAGACTCACCTGCTTCGAGGTTGACCACCCACCAGATCCTCTGCCGGGAACCATCAACGGTTTCAATCTGTGCCGGGATAATTTCACCATCAGAGTAAAGACAAAGGGTTGCATTCTCATCGAACTCAACTCCTTCAAGCCAGGCATAAACGGGTGTATTGTAAATGGCATGGGTCTCTGCCCGCACTTCAAATACTTTTTCGTAATCATCTGCTGAGCAGCCGGCAAAAAGCATTATTGAACTAAAAAACAGGATTATAAGTCTCATAATAATATTTTTAACAGATTAGCAATATAATTGGTTTGATTTGCAGGAATGCAATTTACAAAAAAAAAAATCAATCCTTCCAAAACAACTGTTTCAATCTTTTCTACTAATGGGACAGGTATTAACCTTTAAGATCACTTTTCATGATGCCGGTCTTTGAGCAGATCGCGAATTTCAGCAAGCAGTTGAATATTCTTTGGTGTAGGTACAGTAACGTCTTTTTCATCTTCCGCTTTCCTTTTAAGCTTGTTAAAGAACTGGATTACAAGGAAAACCGTAAATGCAATTATCACAAAATCGACCAGCGTCTGAAAAAATGCACCATACCTAACTGCAACCAGTTCGTTGATAATTGACCCTGACTCATCGGTCAGTTCATTTTGTATTACCAGCTGCAGGTTTTCAAAATTGACCCTGCCGACAAAAAATCCAATAACCGGCATAAATATATCCTGTACAAGTGATGTTACGATTTTATTGAAGGCAACTCCTATAATTATGCCAACAGCCATCTCAAGCATATTGCCTCTGATGGCAAACTCCTTGAAATCCTTAAATATCTTCATAATAGAACGACTGATCTGTTTATAATCAAAAACCATTAAAAACCCTCTGCAAATATCTAAACAATAAAGGTACTTGGCCTTATGATGCAGCCGGTTCCTTTTTGCGTGTATAGAGCGATACCAGCACCAATGTTAAAAATGATAAGGGAATTGTCACAATTCCGGGATTATCCATCGGGAACAGGGCAGCTTCGGGTGCAAGGCCGTACCTCTCAAACATTGAAGGCGACAACAATATCAGTAATACAGACGATACAATGCCTGTCATTATTGAGGAAGACACACCTTTACTTGTGGTCTTTTCCCAGAACAAGATCATTATAATGGCAGGCAGATTTGATGATGCTGCCACGGCAAAAGCCAGGCCCACAAGGAACGAAACATTCATGCCCTGTAGCAGGATACCCAGTATGATAGCCATAATACCAACCCCAAATGCGGCTATCTTACCTGCCCGGACCTTTGTACTGTCATCCATCTTAACTTTAAAGAATTTATCAAGCAGGTCATGTGCAATAGCACCTGATGAAGCAACTATCAATCCAGAAACTGTTCCCAGCACTGTAGCAAATGCAACGGCAGAGATCATTGCAAACAGTCCCAGTCCGAATGATTTTGCAAGCAATGGTCCTGACATATTACTGCTTTCCATATCAAGAACTCCATTGATCATAGCTCCCAGTCCCATATAAAGAGTCAATATATAAAAAGCTCCAATTGCGGCAATTGCAACTATCGTAGATTTGCGTGCATCCTTTTGGCTTGGAACCGTATAATATCTTATCAGGATATGCGGAAGTGCCGAGGTTCCCAGAAAGAGTGCAAGCATGAGAGATACAAAATTCAACTTTTCCCAGACTGAAGCACCTTCGAGCTTGTAGAACAACCCGGGTTTCATTATATCGGTTCCGGGAGTTATCTCCGGATACCATCCTGTTACCGAACTGCCTTCAAATTCAAAGGAAGTCCTGATGTATCTAACAACTTCGCTATCTTCAATCTTGGTCAGGAAATTAAAAGGATTGGTCGGACCCGAACTTTCAACCTCTTCACCGTCTGACATTACCATGGCCAGATGACCAACCTGGTAAAACATTTTGTCGGAACGAGGCGCACCATTATAACTGGTATTTCCATCAGGATCGGTAACTATGGTGAGCATTTCATCCAGAAACAGGCCCTCATCCCTCAAAACCAGGTGATACCAGTTTGCAATACCATCCTTTTCGAGCAGGAAAAATTCATTATCACCAACTTCTTTGTTTCCCTGAACCAAATAGGCTGTTTCTTCATCAAAGATAATTTCCCCGGAAGGGTCAAAACTGATACTTAAAGAGACATATTCATGATGGTCGGAATTTGGTTCCTTCTCCAGCCCTTTATTCAGGATATAGAATGTCAGGACAACCGAAA
>SKND01000193.1 GCA_007120695.1 Bacteroidales bacterium
GCTCCGGACTTAATGTTGGTTCCGGGTTTGTTACATTTTCGCATGGGAAATTTCCGGTTCCGGCTCCCGCTACTGCTGAAATTCTTAAGGACGTGCCTGTTTATTCGACCGATTCAAAGGGTGAGCTGGTAACACCGACCGGTGCGGCAATTATAACAGCGCTGGCGGACGGGTTTGGCGATATGCCTTCAATTAAGGTCGAATCAATCGGTTACGGAGCAGGTTCAAAAGATTTTGAACATCCCAATGTTTTGAGGGTATATCTCGGACAAATGGTTGATAAACCTTATGAAAATGTGATTGATGTGATTGAGACTAATATTGACGACATGAATCCTCAGTGGTATGACCACATTATCGACCGTTTATACGGGGAAGGGGCGCTTGAGGTGTTTATGACAAATATCCAGATGAAGAAAAACCGTCCCGGTGTAAAGCTTACCATCCTGGCAGATCCGGTTAATAAAGATCAGCTGCTTAAAATAGTTTTCAGGGAGACAACATCAATCGGTGTGAGGATGCGTCGTGAATCGCGTGAAATTCTCGAGAGGAAGTCCAGGACCTTTGACACTTTATATGGAAAGGTAAATGTCAAGATTACAATTTATGAAGGTAAAACGGTCAATCAAAAAGTTGAGTATGATGACCTCAGGAGACTGGCTGCAGAAAACAATTTGCCAGTCAAGAAGATTGCCGGTGAAATAGAAAAGCTTCTAAAATTTTGACCTAAAGGTCTATTTCTCATGCAATGCTTGTTTCTTTGTTGTAGTTTTCACTAGATGAGAAATTCATATATTTGTTTTTTTATTGAGATTGCCGGTATAAGACATCCGGCCGGTACAGTTAAAATGTTTTTCTGTATGATTTATTCTATTGATTAAACTTAAATTGCATCAGATGAGTGTTTTGGTTAATAAAGATTCCCGGGTCATAATTCAGGGTTTTACAGGCAGTGAAGGAAGTTTTCATGCCTCACAGATGATTGAATACGGAACCAATGTCGTAGGAGGGGTTACCCCGGGTAAAGGAGGGCAGGAGCATCTTGGGAAACCTGTTTTTAATACCGTATCGGACGCTGTTAAAGAAACTGGTGCCGACACATCGGTTATTTTCGTTCCTCCTGCATTTGCCGCTGATGCAATCATGGAGGCGACAGAAGCGGGTATAGGGGTTGTTATAGCTATTACCGAGGGGATACCGGTATCTGACATGGTGAGGGTTAAGGAGTATCTTAAAAGCCGTAAAACAACCCTTGTAGGGCCTAACTGCCCGGGTGTTATAACTCCGGGGGAGGCAAAGGTGGGTATTATGCCCGGTTTTATTCACAAAAAGGGGACGGTGGGTATAATTTCACGTTCCGGAACATTAACCTACGAAGCGGTTGACCAGATCACCAAGGCAGGATTAGGGCAGTCAACCTGCATAGGCATAGGAGGCGACCCGATTATCGGCACCACAACACTTGATGCGGTTAAACTGCTGATGGACGATCCTGAAACTGAAGGAATAATTGTTATAGGTGAAATTGGTGGCGGGATGGAGGCAGAAGCAGCAAGGTGGATTAAAGAGAACGGTACAAAACCCGTTGTCGGTTTCATTGCAGGCCAAACTGCTCCTAAAGGCAGGCGAATGGGCCATGCAGGAGCTATAATTGGCGGTAGTGACGACACTGCTGCTGCCAAAATGAAAATAATGCGGGAATGCGGTATTAATGTTGTTGAGTCACCGGCCGATATTGGAAGTACCATGGCCGGGCTCCTCAGATAATATTTAAGACCTGAAATTGCCTCTGAATTTTCACCCTTGTGTGAGGCTGAATTGAAGGAGATTGATTTTAAAACACTACCGATAGTCCGCCAGGGATTATATTTCCGTCGCTGGGATACGTGAGCCTGAGGACTTTAAAACAGCTCCTCAATCATCTGCTCAACTGTCTCTATACCGATCCTTTTTGCAATGATAGTTTTATCCGGATCGAGAATATATATGGTTGGTGTGCTGTAAATATCATAATAGTGACGGAAATAGGTTTCGTTTTGCGGATCAAATACATTTATCCACTGAAGGTTATTCTCGCTAATGTATTCAGTCCACTCCTTAACATCTCCGTAAATATACACTGCAAATACCTCCAGACCCCTTTCCCCGTATAAATCATAAAGCTTGTTAAGCCTGGGAGTGACAACCTTGCAATGTCCGCAGGCCGGTTCATAGAAATATAGTATGGTATATTCGGCATCGGTATTGTGGAGGCTTACATAATCTCCCTGGGGTGTCCTCATCTTCATCTCAGCAGCAGTAACCCCCAACAGGTTGGGTTTAATGCGTTCAACCCTCTCTTTCAGCTTGTTTATTGTCTCTTCGGCAACCCAGAATGCTTCACCACTGAGGTAATATCTTTCTGCAAGTTCTACGAAAACCTCATCCAGTCCCATGATATGTGATCTTTCATAGTGGTTCAGCAGAAATACCAGCACATACTGAAAAACGTTGTCGTTAACCTTTGACTTCTCAACAATGCGCACTGCCTCGGGAATTATGGAATCCGGACTCTGGATTATGGTGCGGGTAAAAAATTGTTCCAGCTTGTTATGCAGCACCGGTGTTCTTAAAAGTCTTTCATCCGAAAAATCAATGTTATCAAAAAAGTGCTTTTTGTTATACTCATAACCCATGGTCCACCTCAGCGAATCGGGATTTGTTGCATCTGCAGGAACTTCAAATTCCGGAACCTGGGGATTTTGCATCGCTAATAGCAGGCTAGCCAGAAGGCTGCCAGGATTATTCTCAATTAATGAGCTCCAGTATTGCTGAACTTCGCGATCCAGCTCTCTTCCCCTGGCTCGCAGGATTTGCAAAGAATCGGGATTGTTCCGGTTATTTTCCAGTCTTTCCTGAACAGCTGAAGATTCTGACTGTTTCCTGTTCATGAACCGGTGATATTCAATAAACTGCCGGTTTTCATCAGATCCCTGTACTTGCATATTAACGACGGGTTCATTGCGGTTGGTTTCTATACTGAAATCCTGTTCCCGGTCGATCAGTATCTCAAAATAGTCCATTTCCGGTAAAACCACCAGGTAAATTCCTCCAGGCAGTGCTTCATCTCCCCTGAACACACCTGCGCCCTGAGAGTCAACCTGTATTGTGTCTTTGATATATTTACGATTGCCAAAATGGTATGCCAGCAATAATGTTGTGTCCTGCAATCCCTCTATTTTTACATTTATATTATATCCTGTGGTATATGCTTGTGAAGAGGTGGCGATAAATACCATTATAAATACCGCCGTGATTTTAATATTCCGCATCTGTTCCTGAAATTAGATTTTACAATGACAAATTACATACAAAAATAGCACCAACATTCTGAATTTTTCAATTTATCGAGGCTTTTAAACGTAATACTCTTCAGTTTTAAAAACGGCCGGACATGTTACATGGTTAATTTCATGCAAAAGAGGCATGCACAATTCAACAGTCCCGGGTTATACTATTATATAGTGAGATCAGGATCTTCTTTTCATTATCCCAGTTCAGTTCTTCTGCCGCTTTTCTAAGACAATCCCTCCGGCCTTCCGTATCCCGGTGCGATATAATGAGATTAATTTTTTCGGCTATTCCTTTCGGTGAAAAATCTTCAATTATAAGTCCTAGCCCGTATTTTTCCACAATTTTTCTCAATTCAGGAAGGTCTGAAACCACCACGGGAATACCAGCCATAATATAGTCGAACAATTTGTTCGGCAGACTGTAACGGTAATTCAGATTACTGTCCTTGTCAACCGATAATCCGCAATCACAAAGACTTGTCAGCTTCATCAGCCTCTCGTATGGCATTGCGGGAATAAAAAAAACCCTCGAGGCCAAACTGCTGTTGGTTACTCTCTCTTTTAGTCCCTCGACAGCATCTCCTTTCCCCGCAATGACAAGAACTGCATTGTCGATATATTGCATAGCTTCGACGGCCTCTTCAGCACCCCTGTCTTTGTTTATACCTGCTCCCTGGAGAATTATCAATTTTTGATCTTCCGGGAGACCAAAATTTAAAGAGGTTAAATTGTTACCGGGGTGATACTTGAAAGGCAGATTCCGTATTACAATTATTTTTTTTCTGTATTTCTTCTCATACTCCCTTGCTATTGAGCTGTTGACTGTTATTATATACCGGAGACGGCGAAAAATAAGTTTTTCGATAATTTCCCAGGTCTTTCTGATAACCGGTCGTCCGGCCAGCTCCGGAACCTCCGTGAACAGTTCGTGGCTGTCATACACAAGTGGCTTTCTTCTGATAAGAGATGCCATAAAATTAGCCGGCAGGGTGTCCAGGTCATTTGCATGGAATATGTCACATTTCCTGAAAAGCAGGTAGAAGAAGAGCCTGATATTATATTCGGCGTAGAACAGTGGTCCCCTGTTGAAGATGTGCCTGACACGTCTTGCAGGGTATGGCCGGTCTCCGATCGGCAGGCTGCCGGCGAGAAGCCTGCCGGTAAGAACTACAATATAGCCGGCTTCATGAAGAGTGCTGCAGTGTCTTTTCAACCGCTGGTCGGTTGCAAGATCGTTTGTTGCAGATACAATTATACGTTTTTGTCTCATTCGGATGCAAATATACTTGCGAATCGATCATCTTTGATGCATTCCTGGAAAGATCATTAAAACATGTATTAAATTTATTTAAAAAGTTTCTAAATAAGATTCATAACACTTATAATTAAAGTGATTTTACCAGTAAAACATTATTTGTTTAATTATTTGATAAATATATTGAACAAAAATAAATCTTTCATGTTTATGTAACAGATTCAATAGAACGGAATAAAAAAATTTTAAATCATAAACACAATAAATATAATTAATTATAACATAAAACTTAAATCTTTAAATAAAATGAAAGCAATAATTAATAATCTGAAAAAATACATGCTTATATCTTTTGTCTTTATTGCAACCGGAACAATGGCCGCTGAAAATGTTGCAAATCCCCTGGCACCTGAATTGAATAATGTTGAACTAAATTCTATGTTTGTTAATATTTTGGCCGGTAATCTAACTGAAACAGCACTTGAAATTGAGAATTGGATGGCGGATGCTTCGTACTGGAACTATTCGTGGATTGCTGAAGCTGATGAATCAGAAGTTATTATAGAAAACTGGATGGCGGATCCGAATATCTGGAAGTTCAGCCGTAACCATGATTGTGCAGAAATAAATGAAACAGACGTCCCTGAAAACATGATGAGCCTTGATGACTGGATGAATGATACGGAAAGGTGGTCTACCGGAAGCTGAGATAAACCTGTTTGAGAGGATTACAAGTGAGGCTCATGAAAAGTAGCCGTTCCTTCAGGAGCGGCTTTTTTTGTAAAAACAACTTCTCTCAGCCGGCAGTTTACTTCGTTAACTATCCCTCACACCCTGTCTTTGGTTATACCTGCTCCCTGGAGGATAATCACCTTTTTGTTTTCCGGAAGACTATAAAATGCAGGGGATACTGCAAATTTTGACGGCCCACTTATCAGACACGTTTCGGATAATCCGGATCTCATTTCCGTATTTTTTTATAGGCAAGGGTAATGTACCGGTTAAGGCATGTGTGAAGGTATGATAAAATCTGTTAAATCTATTTAAAACAATTCTAAATAAACTGGGGAATGCCTATATTTACAGAGGATTTGAGAGTGTTTAACTGGATTTGTTA
>SKND01000344.1 GCA_007120695.1 Bacteroidales bacterium
ACTTGATGAAGAAGCGTGGGAAAAAGCAGAGGTGATTACCGGTTTTACACAAATCGAACCTGCAGAGGGTTCACCCTCCTCAAGACGAACAGAGGTCAGGATACTTTACGGAGCAGATGATCTCTATATAGGTGCAATAATGTATGATGACCCTGATGCGGTTGAGAATACTCTCGGGCGGAGGGATGAGATGAACAGGGCGGACTGGTTTATGGTTTCGGTTGACTCCTATTTTAATCGCCGCACTGCCTATACATTTGCGATCAACGCCGCCGGAGTTCAGATGGACGGTCAGCAGGGAGCCAGGCGCACTTTCGGATCAGGGCTGTTTGATGCACTGGATACCTCCTGGGACGCCATATGGTTTTCCTCGGTAAGGATTACAGATAACGGGTGGATTGCTGAACTGCGCATTCCCTACAGTATGCTTCGCTTCCCCGATGTAGAGGAACAAACCTGGGGTATCCATTTTCTAAGACGCATCCCGCGCCTTGGTGAGATATCGGAATGGCCACATGTGCCGCGCACCGAGCGTGCCAACCTGGTGGCAAGGTATGGTCAGGTTACAGGAATCAGGGGATTGCAGCCCAGAAGGAATGTGCAGGTGAGGCCATACGTCCTGTCAGGAGTTGATCTGTTTGAGAGTACTGCCCAACCTGGCACAGGCGAACATACTTCTAGATTTGATGCCGGCGGGGACATAAAGGTGGGGTTGGGGACAAATATAATGCTGGATGCGACTATCAATCCTGATTTCGGCCAGGTTGAAGCCGATCCCGCACTCCTCAACCTGACAGCCTTCGAAACTTTTTTTGCAGAGAAGCGGCCATTTTTTATCGAGGGTGCCGATATATTCCAGTTTGGCATAGGTATCAGCCGGCTGTTCTATACTCGTCGCATCGGGGCACAGGAACCGATTATAGGTGCAGCAAAAGTTTCCGGCCGTTCGGCAGGCGGATTATCTTTCGGACTGCTGGCAGCAACTGCCGGCAACAATTTCAATCCTTCCCACAGCTACGGCGTTGCACGAGCCATTCAGCAGATAGGTAACTATTCATCTGCCGGCGGTATAATAACGGCATACAATAGCCCGGTTAAAGACGGAATAGGATGGCAGAGCATGACGGGCGGCGTGGACTGGGATATGAGGTTTGGAAATAACGGTTATAGTTTTGAAGGGATTGCCGCTTTCGCCGAAAGAGAGGCTCTGCTTCCCGGCAAGAGAGATGAAAGTGGCTTTATGGGAGGCCTTGTGCTTAGGAAAAGGGAAGGAACTGTTGACGGGCACATTACCTTCCTGGTTTTTTCCGACAGGTATAATCCTAATGATATCGGGTGGACAAGCTTCGAGCAAAATTTTTACGAATTCTGGCCTTCCCTGAATTATAACATAAGAGGAGGACAGCCTTTCGGACCTTTCCAGCGGGCACTGATAAGGTTGTCGGGAAGGCAGAGGTACTCATACCTGGAATTGTGGAACATGGGCGATTTCCTGCAGATCAGATCGGATTGGATGACCCGTGGTTTTCAGATGATAAGGGTCAGTACAAGTTTTTCTGAGATTATTGGCGGATATGATATATGGGAGACGCGGGGACTGGGACGGTGGGCCCGTCCTCATCATGTAGGTTTTAACTTTGAATACAATACCGATGAACGTAAAAACTGGATGATTACTCCCGAAGCAGGATACAGAATTTACGGGGATGGAGGCAGTGAATTTAATCTCGGACTTGGTGCAGGGCTGGATGCAGGTACAAGGTTTTCCTTTAGTGCCGGAATTGAAGGTGAATGGGAAAGATCACTTACAGCCTGGGCTTCCAACGAAACTTTTAAACAGGTTAATGGCCAGTGGATGATAGGAACCATATCTGATTCGCCCGGTAACATTTCAGAAACCGGGTATTCAGCATTTGACGACGGCGGGTTACTGACTCCCCTCCTTTCGGGCATCGATCCTTTCTCCCCCGGTTTCCATTACATACCGGTATTCGGCGAAAGAGATACCAGGTCACTTGATCTGACCCTGAGAAGTGCAGTCACATTCACAAATAATCTCTCTTTCCAGCTTTACACCCAGATGTTCATTGCAAGAGGTAAATATGAAAACTTCAGCATACTTGTCAACCCCGATGAACTCGCCGGCTTTGACACGTTTCCCAAAAGAAGGGATTTCAGTTACAGGAACCTTCAATCCAACCTTGTTATGCGCTGGGAGTACAGGCCGGGATCAACCTTCTACCTGGTTTGGAGTCACGGACGAAGGGAGAGGGATGAAATGAACCCGCTGGCCCCCCGGGGTGCATCTCCTTATGACAGGCCTCTTGGCAAACAGGTTGGAGATATATTCAGGATATATCCGCATAACACCTTTATTATTAAACTAAATTACACACTATTCTGAGAATAATATCCTGATGCAGATCAGGAGTCAGTCTTTAATGACCTTAATTAGTATCCCGGGGTAAGGGATAAAAGCAGCAGGGAGTCAAGTGAATCATAAATTATCTTTATTGACACATCCTTCCCCGACAAATGGATTGCCCAGTATTTTCTCTCCTCCATCCTCCATGTCCTCATTGAAGTAATTGATGTATGATGCATCAGGTAGTTATCGAGAACTCCGATAAAGGTGTGATAACCATAATAGGTGGGTATCCAGATAACAGATGAATCAACCATCTCTCCCTCCTCAAGTACAGGACCCTGATCTTTTCTTACAATTCCGCTTACATGCCTGGCAAGCGATTCTGTAAACGACAAATTCCCGCTGTCCCTGTCCGGCATAATTTTTGACGGGGTTATGGCAAAAGAAACCGGTAACGGCAGAATTGCAAATAAAACAAACAAAATATATATCCTGTACATAAGCCGGGTTATTAGTAATTTGTAATTATCAGTTTCCCTTAAATCATACAAGGTTCATCACCCTGTCAACGGCATCGTCAACCTGCTCAACTGACTCAAGTCCCAGGGTTACGCAATGGATATTGGGGCTTCCCATTGCATAGGCAAGGGACCGCTGGCGTTCCTCAACAGATGTATTGTCGCCGTTTCCGAAAATTTTCATGCCAATTACCCCTTTGCCGTTCTTTCTTGCGGTTTCAAGCAACCCCATCACATCGGCAGTTGTGCCGTCCATATGTGTTCCAAAAGGATTTATCCGGGCAAGTATCACATCTACCCACGGATCCTCAACGGCTGCCTCCATGGCATCCCAGTTGTGGCATGATACTCCGACTGTCTTCACAATACCCTGCTGCTTAGCTTTCAGCAGCGATTCGGTAAAAATTTTTTTCTCCTCCTGCCAGTTTCCGTTCATCAGGCAATGAAGCAGTACAATATCAAAATAGTCGCTGCCGGTTTCGAGCCTGAACCGGTCGAGTGTGTTCTCAACCGGTTCGGTTTTAAGCCAGCTCATATCTGTTGTCCATATCTTTGTCAGGAGTGTTGTCTCCTCCCTGGGCACCTCTTTCAGCACCTCACGGACAAACGGGTGCGACCCGTAGGTGTCGGCCATATCATAAAACTTCAGCCCCCTGTCAAAAGCATGCCGGGCAAGTTTTACAAAATTTTGCATCCCGAGCCTGGTCTGGTTGGATTCCCGTCTTCCTCCTATTGAGCCTGTTCCCATAGCAACACGCGGCACAAAAAGTCCGGTAGACCCGAGCCTTACCTTGTCGATGCCGGCATGGACTGTCCGGTTATAACTCAAGCCGGCTAATCCGGCACCCAATACAGCTGCACCGGCCAGACCGGTTTGCAAAAACTTTCGGCGGTTCATCTTATCAGCCATAGTTAGTAATTTGGGAGAGGTTAGTGACTACATACAGGTAAAAAAAATTCAATTTACTTAAAGCAATTCACTCAATGAGTTGTCAATATTATAAAAAATTGTTAACAATTCATAATGGTTTAAGGTTTTGCAGGAAGAGTAAAGTGAAGATCCGCGATAAGCGGGCACATGTTTCGCAAAGGCCACAATCACGACCCGCTCGTGATCCTGGCTCCGGGTGTGATTATTTTTGTTGTCTTTGAAGTGATTCCGCCAGGATTCGAACCTGGGACCCACAGCTTAGAAGGCTGTTGCTCTATCCAACTGAGCTACGGAACCGTTAATCTGGCGCAAATTTATAAAAAAAAATCAAAAACCATTTACTTATCTTTGTACACCGAACAGTTTTAATTATGATAATTATAAAAGAGAACTATTCCATAAAGCCGCATAACACCCTTGGCATAGATGTAAAGGCGAGGTATTTCACCAAAACGGAGACACTGGATGAATTAAAAGAGGTGCTTGAAGGGTACAGGGAATATTTTCCGTTTCTGATTATAGGAGAAGGAAGTAACATATTGTTTACAAGAGATTTTAACGGCATTATTATTCAGCCTGCAATAACGGGAGTAACAATTATTGAAAACGACAGTGAGCATTGCATAGTTGAGGTAGGTGCAGGTGAGAACTGGGATGACTTTGTGAACTGGTCGGTGGAAAACAAACTCGGTGGTATTGAAAACCTGTCACTGATACCTGGATCTGCCGGGTCAAGTCCTATCCAGAACATAGGAGCCTATGGAGTTGAAGTTAAAGATGTTATCCATAGTGTAAAATATCTCGATCTGGAGACTTTCGAAACAGTTACTCTTCTCAACCACGATTGCCAGTTTGGTTACAGGAACAGTATATTCAAAAACCATCTAAAAAACAGGTTTGTAATATATTCTGTAGTTTTCAGTCTCTGCCACAACCCGGTTTTTAACACCTCCTATGGTAATCTTCAGGCAGAGGCAGAAAAATCGGGTGAATTAAATCTGCAAACTATGCGGGATGCGGTTATACGGATTCGCAGGTCCAAACTCCCTGACCCGAAAGTTATTGGTAATGCAGGCAGCTTTTTTAAAAATCCTGTAGTGGAAGTTGCCCTGTCAGATCAGATCAGGGTGAAGTACCCTCAAATGCCATCATACCCGGTGTCAGAAGAGTTTGTAAAAATCCCGGCCGGATGGTTAATTGAACAATGCGGCTGGAAAGGTAAAAGGACCGGGAAAGCGGGTGTTCACGAAAAACAGGCACTGGTGCTTGTCAATTACGGCGATGCATCAGGAACAGACATCTATGATCTGGCCATGAAAATAAGAGATTCTGTCTTTACTGAATTCGGAATAAGACTGGAACCGGAAGTAAATATTATCTGATTTCATATCTGGTCTGACATTATCACCTCCCTTGCATCTTCCAGAATTGCCAGAGCCGAGTCGCGGTTATACGATTCGGCATATGTCCGGAGCACCGGCTCGGTTCCCGATGTTCTAATCATAAGCCATTCATCTTCATTGAAGAAATACTTGAATCCGTCAAGGTCTTCCCCCCTTTCAACCCTCCTGTTTCCAAATCGGGTAAATGCTCCGTTCCTGCACTTTTCCAAAATCATACTTTTTCTATTTCTGTCAATCTGAAGGTCGGATCTCTCAAATGCAAACTCTCCGGTTATTTCGCAAACCTCTTTTACCAGCTCACTTATTGATTTGCCGGTTTCGATCATAAATTGCCAGATCAGCAGGCCCATCCATATCCCGTCCCTGTCAGGCATATGAGAATGAACAGAGATGCCACCGGACTCCTCACCTCCCAGAAGAACTTTCTCCTTTAACATTACAGAACAAATTTCCTTAAACCCGATCCG
>SKND01000204.1 GCA_007120695.1 Bacteroidales bacterium
ACATTTACATAGGTCTCTCCGGAAATTATCAGATCAATCAAGCCTGAAAGATCTGATGCTCCGGCCAGCGGCCCTACCAGGTTATCGGCTGTTATTACTCCTTGTGCAAGAATGCCGTTTGTTCTTCCAGGGATAGGTACAGGAGGAGGAGCGGAAGGGTAAAGCCAGACAACAACGGGTCCGTTTACTCCGGCCCCACCGAAATGGATGTGAGCCATTCGCACATTTTCAATATTGGCCACAATCAGCCGGTAACTAAGGGTTTCACCATCCCTGCTCAACTGAAATGTGGCCTGGCCTGTAGCATCTGTTTCTGCGGGAGGTACTTCCTCATCGCCCGAAAGGTGAGTCCTGAAATTCAGCACAGCCTGCCTGAAGCTTTTTGTTGCAGCTTCCTGCTCATTAGGCGCTTCAATCCGGGCGCTCTTTGTAGTTGCTGCTTCCAGCAGGTCTTTTTCAATATCCTGTTTTTGACATGATGAAAAAACAAACAGGATCGCAACAGCGAGGACTGACATTTTGTTTTTCATAGCATGGATATTTAGTTAATAATTAATATATAAACATATATATGTAAATAAAGTTCATTGGCATACAGGTTGCTTCTGCACAAATTTTTTAATCATAATTCAAACCTGGCTTCCTTTCCTGACCAGGCTGTGATTTTTTATAAAAAGAATTAAAGCTACATTCAGTGAAATCGCTAATTTCTTACCTAAAAGGATACATGCAGTTAATAGGATGTTTTTATATTGAAAGTGGAGATCTTCATTTTTGGATACGCCATTTCAGTAACTGTAATTTAGATAGCAATTTGAGTTAATTAATTATCACTGCTAATTGTCGTATTATGGGATGGGACCCAGATCGGTTCCACAATTGATCATTGTCTGATCCAGGGCCATTCCGATAAACATAGGATAACTCCATGTTTTATATCTACCCCATACATTGCCGGAATATTTTGGCATTATTTCGTTTTCAATGACAGAAAGCAGAGGTTCAGCACTCATCCCAAGCTGCCTTACGCTTATGGCGGCCTGGAGGACTACCGGCTCTGAATCATGCATGAGGATTTCCCTTAGCACATCAAGGGCCTCACTGTCACCATTCCTTTTAACCTTTATTTCGGCAGCTTTTACGGCTACATCGGGTGAAGTGTCTCTAATAAGCTTCCTTAACAAGGGATCTGCAGCAGCGATATCTCCTTCAAAAGCATCCAGTGCAACCAGCGCCCAGAAGCGGACGGCACTGTCTTCTGCTTCAAGGAAGGGTTTCAGTTCAAGCGGCTCAACTGTTTTACCCACTATCTGTGCGGCTGCCAGTATTCCGGACAAGTCATTACGGGAGTATTCCCTGGCCATTTCATAAACGCTTAAACCCTTTTCGTATGCCCTGGTCATCATTTCCCCCTCGCTGAACAAACCCGTATCGTGATAATCCAGCATCCAGGAGCTGACTTTATCACGAAGTTCTTCCACCAGTCCACCCAGCTCTTGACTGTCAATGATATTGTTCTGTTCCCACCGATCGTTTTCCAAATCAAACAGCTCTTCGACCGGTTTTTTTTCAAACATACGGCGGGTTCCCGCCGGCAGCATTCCAAGTTCCCTGAGCCTGTGAATCTCCTCGTAGCTGCCTTCCTTATTCGGGCCAAAAATAATTGCATTTTGAAAATAAGGTAGTTGTGGCATGAAGTGTCGAACATAAAGGTACCTTCCATCAAAAACCGAACGTGAAACTTCATAACAGTCATCTGCCCTGTCCCTGTAGCCGTAAATATATTCTTTCGGTTCAGTATTTCTGCCCAGGAAACTTCTGCCTTCCATCATTTCAGGAACTTCAGCTCCGGCAAGGGTGATCACCGTGGGGGCAAAATCAACAAATCCAACCATCTGGTCAATTACCGGCCCGGTCAGATTTTCAGCGAGATGTTTATACCGGTCGGGAACATGGAGGACAAAAGGCACCTGAAGTCCCGCGTTATTCAGCCAGCGCTTGTGCCCGGGCAGACCATGACCGTGATCGGAAAAAACAAATATTATGGTATTTTCATAAAGGCCGTCTTCTTTTAATTGATCCAGCAGGTCACCCACTCCCTGATCAAAAACAGCCAGAAGATCATACATATGAGCCCATATTTCACGCATTCGCTTACTGTCAGGGAGGTAGGGAGGTAATTCCGCCACGGCCGGATCATGAAATTCATCAAGAGATTCGGTATCGGAACTGCGCATTGCATTTATGGGGCCTTCATGGGTTATCATGAAATTAAAGACACTGAAAAATGGTTTTCCTTCAGGGCCGTTTCGCCAGTGGGCTTCGCTGCTGCTTTCATCCCACCTGTTGGTATGATCAAAGTTATAGTCTGTTTTTACATTGTTGGTTGTGTAATAACCAACCTCCCTGAGTATTTCTGGCAATATTTTCATGTCCGGGGGAACGGGAATCTCTGATCTGAGGTGCTGGGTTCCCAGCGAGGTGGCATATATGCCTGTTATAAGGGTTGAACGTGCGGGAGCGCAGATCGGTGCATTTGAAAAGGCATTGGTAAACCGGTATCCGGACTCTGCAAAATGATCGATATTTGGGGTGGTGGCATATTCATCACCATAACATCCGTATATCGGACTCAGGTCCTCGTGTGTAATCCATAAAATATTTGGAGGATCGATATCATTTCGGTTGTTTCCGCAGGAAATTATTCCAAGGGCAACAGGAACTATCAATAATTTCTTCATTTCCAGGAGATTTATTCTTTAAATTTTACGATTATTAAAATAATCACAAAAAACATTAATTTTTATGATAAAATCAATAATTTTTATGGTTTTTGTCAACGGGTATTTTATAAAGCTGCTGTATTACAGATGATTATTCGGGGTGAAAAGTATCCGGGCATTTCCCGGACAGCGATATGTCTCTTGTCCAGTTGCAACTGTAAACAATATCTTCATGAATGTATAGGGATTTTTGAATCGTTTAAAATTATATTCAATGGTATGTTTCTAATGCAAGGTTTTTAATTGATGCAAATATTTTTATCTAACCAGGAAAACCAAATATATAAAAGTTAATTATGTTTAATCTTTTATGGAATAAGTTAAACTTTATGTATTGGATTTTGTTATAGAAGTTGAAATTATTATTAACTTCAATCTCTAAATAATGAAAATACTTGGTAACGCTACATTTGAGAACTATGTAGGATTGGAACAGGGTTTCAGCGAAATGGGCTATCAAATGGTAGCCCATGTGCTAACCCTTGGCTATGCTGTAATGCTGGCGAGTCTTTTTTATTTCATCCTGACCATGAAAACAGTTTCACCTAAATACCGAATCTCATCGGTACTTTCGGTAGTAGTAATGGTGTCAGCCTTTTTGTTGCTTTATGTGCAGGCTCAAAATTGGACAAGCAGTTTCGTGTTTGATGCAGAAAAAGGTCGTTATTTTCTTGGTGATGATGCTGATCTGTTCAACAATGGATACAGATACCTCAACTGGTTAATTGATGTGCCCATGTTGTTATTCCAGATTCTTTTTGTGGTTTCTTTAACCAGGTCAAAATTTTCAAGCATAAGGAATCAGTTTTGGTTTTCTGGTTCTGCAATGATAATTACTGGTTATATCGGTCAGTATTTTGAGGTAACAAACTTTGGATGGTACGCCTTTTGGGGTGCACTTTCAACAATTTTCTTCATTCACATCCTAATCTTGATGCGGCGTGTGATTTCCGAAGGGAAAGAAGGTATTCCTGCAGATGCTCAAAGAACATTAGGCACCATTTGGATACTCTTTCTGGTAGCATGGATGCTCTATCCTGGTGCCTATTTGATGCCACATCTGGGAGGTATAGGACCTGATGGAATCCTCTTTGGTGAAGCGGGTGTTGTTGGCCGTCAGATTACATATACAATTGCTGATGTTGCTTCAAAAGTTATATACGGGGTGTTGCTGACGATCGTAGCACGAAGCCGAAGCAAAGAGGAAGGATACCAGGAGAATTAAAGCAAACGAGTTATTTCCTGTAAAAAAAACTCCCCACTGCCAGGCAGAAAGACCATGGTGTTGGGGCGTTTTTTTTCTATGACAAGCTTATCTTGATACAAGTCAAGCCTAAGTTCCCCTTTTTGCCTTTTTCATAACAGCTAAAGCTAAATTCATAATAAGGATTTCAAATAAAAATTCATCAACTTTGTGACTTACAAGTGAAGACCGGAACTCACTTTAAATAATGGAGCGAAACTGGTAAGACATCTGAGTCAGAAAAATTTAAAAGAAAAATAAGATCAATAATCTCGCTGTAATATATGAGTAGCCTT
Source organism: Bacteroidales bacterium (assembly GCA_007120695.1). Taxonomy (GTDB): domain Bacteria; phylum Bacteroidota; class Bacteroidia; order Bacteroidales; family PUMT01; genus PXAP01. Next base: position 4,323 of record SKND01000204.1, read on the forward strand.
ATCAGGATCAAAACATATATTGAAGATATATTTAAAATCAGACGGTTTGCTGTTCTTGCAACTGAGGGTGATGGCCAGCCTCATGCAAGCTTGATTGCGGTTACTCCGATGGAAGGCTTCAGGAAACTAATCTTTGCTACCTATCGAAATACACGCAAGTACCGTAACCTTGCTCACAATGGCAAGGTCGCTGTTCTGATTGAAAGTATTAATATTAACAGGTCGGGCCGGCAGGAAAGCTTCGTGCTAACTGCGTTTGGTCAAGTTGAAGAGATTGAGAGGATAGAAAAAAATATAGTTTTCAAGGCACATCTGGAGAGACATCCTGAACTTTCATCCTTTATGAAGTCAGAGGATTGTAGCCTTGTTCGGATTAAAGTTGATACTTATCAGGTTGTTCGCGGAATTGATGATGTTGAGTGGTGGACAATAGACGACCTGGATGCATCGTCAATCTGATAAAATCATTATCTATGACATGCAAGGTTTTTGGAATATAATCCACCATTTCAATTACTTAACAGGAGGAACGAGATTATTATTCCGGTTAATTGAATACAGAATAACGGAAGAAACTTTTTCGCTGGTTTTTGACTATTACTGTCTGTTGAAGATTAATGGTCTGGAGCGATAATTATTGATAAAATACAATTAACATGATTATTGATAAGAATACCTTAAGCCAGTATGAAAGTCGGTACCGTGCACTATTAATTAACTCGTTAGCAGGAGTTAAACAGGCAATTTTAATTGGTACCAAATCTAAAGATGGATACAGTAATCTGGCCATTTTCAATTCGCTAATACATATTGGTGCTAACCCCGCGCTTTATGGTTTTATTTGTCGGCCCGATACAGTCAAAAGAGATACACTGAATAATATCTTAGAGACCCATCGATACACGATTAATTATGTTGCTGCAAGCGATTTCGAAAAAGCACATCAAACTTCGGCCAGGTATGACAAAGAAATTTCTGAGTTTGATGCCTGCGGGTTTACAGAATTTTATCATATTAATTTTGATCCTCCATTTGTAGCTGAAGCACCTGTAAAGGTGGCAATGAAACTGGAACAAAAGATAGAGATCAGTATCAATAAGACCATCCTAATTATTGGCAGCATCCAACATATAGAAATTGATGAAGCAATTATTTCATCAGATGGATTTGTCGCTTTAGATAAAGCAAAAACGCTTGCTTGTGCCGGCTTAGATGCATATTACGAAACCCGTTTGATTGATAGATTAAGTTATGCACAACCTGATAAATGGCACGGAAAATAAAAAAAAGACGAACGTAGGAATTCTTTTTCCGCATCAATTGTTTGAGCAAAATTTCCTTATCGGGAAATGT
>SKND01000003.1 GCA_007120695.1 Bacteroidales bacterium
GAATATTTCCGGAAAGCTTTTGATGATCTCTCGTGAAAATTGGCTGACTCTATTTTTTCCCGCCTCCAGGTCTCTTCCTTTTATTTGTATCTTTTGCTTTCGGTGACTGCACTCCACGTTTTTTTGCCATATCTTCAAGTCTTTTCTGGAAGTTGGATTTACTGACGGGTTTCTTCTTGTGCTCATTCAGCCTTCTAAGCAGCTCCTTATCATCAACAAACCGTTTTATAATAGCCTGCTGGCCAAAGGTTATCATATTGGTAAGGAAATAATAGTAGCTCAATGCAGAGGCAAAGTCGTTGAAAATAAACAAAAACATCAACGGCATCATATACATCATGGTCTGCATTCCAGGCATCTGGCTTGAACCGGCAGTCATCTGAGAGTTCATCTTTGTGTAGATGATCGTCGATATGGTCATCAGCAAGGTAAAGAGGCTGACATGAGAACCATAGAAAGGAATGGTGAACGGGAGATCAAGAATTGAGTCGTAAGTGGACAGGTCTGTCGCCCAGAGAAAACCCTCCTGCCGCAACTCAAACGCATTCGGGAAAAACCTGAACATAGCGATGAGTATCGGGAACTGGATCAGCATAGGGATGCACCCCCCCATCGGGTTGACCCCGGCCTTTTTGTATAGGCTCATGGTGGCCTGCTGCCTTTCCATCGCCTTATCTTTGGGTATCTTCTCATTTATCTCATCAATCTGGGGTTTCAGAACCCTCATCTTTGATGTGGATATATAAGATTTATAGGTAAGGGGGAACAACAGGAGTTTAATAAATAGCGTCAGCAACAGGATTATGATACCGTAATTGGATGTGTAATTTTCAAGGAAATTAAATACCGGAATGATCATAAACCTGTTGAGCCATCCAAACAGTCCCCAACCCAGCGGCACCATCTTTTCAAGTTCAGGATCATAACCGTTTTCGGCCAGATATTCCCTTGAGTATGATCTTAATGTATTGAAGTGATTTGGCCCGAAATAAAACCGCATTGGAATAACCTCGCTGGCAATGTTTTCCAGTGGAAGCCTTATATCAGCAACATAGTTTCTCAGGTAACGACCATCTTCAATCCTCTCCTGCTGCACTATTGCACTTGAAAAATGGTCATCTGCAATTAATACGGACGAGAAGAACTGTTGCTTGAATGCTATCCACTTCAGGCGTGTCCGCAGTTCCTCCCTGTCAATATCAGATCTTTCAGAGAGCTTGTCAATATCGTCTCCCAGGAACTTGTACTGAATTGTTGAATAGTTATTCTCATTTTTGCTTCCCCGTTCCTGTCCGATAACATCTATCTCCCATCTAAGATCAATAAAACTCGCTCCTGAGCCCAAAAGCTGATCCATTCCGACCATATTAATATCGAAATCCACCATATAACTACCCGGAGAAAGTGTATATTCATATTCAATATAAGATTCCTCGCCCGCATAAAGCCTCATAGCCAGAGAACTACCGTCAGCCCCCTGCTGAAAGACTGCGCCGGGTGATGGTGTAAAGTAGAGCTCATTGGTGGAGATACTGCGATTTTGAGAAAAGAAATTGAGTCCGAATGAGTTTGTCTCACCTTCAAAAAGTACAAGGGGCAATGAATCCCATGTCTGGTAATTTTTCAGTTCGACAGACCATGGTCTGCCGCCTTGTGAAGAAATGCCAATCCTGACATTTTCATTCTCAATGGTATATATACGGTCCTCACCTGTTGCGGCAGGGGCGAAAACCCCGTACCTGTTTTGCATTTCAGTCGCAACCCCTTCCGGGTCGGACTCTTCCAGGGGCAGCTCTTCAACCAGCTCTTCCTGTTCTATCTGTCTTGCCTCTTCCTCAAGTTGCTGCTGTCTTACCATCTCGAGTGAATCCTGTCTGCGTCTTGCGGCATCTATATCCTCCTGGGATGGTTTGTTCAGGACACTGAATATAATCAGTATCAAACCGATTAGGACTATACCTGTTATTGAATTTCTATCCATTTCCTGCTTCTTAAAATGTCTCTTATTCTATTATGAAAATCTGTTATCTGTTATCTGTTATCTGTCAATGTTCATATCAGTCCAGCGCAGCCCTTACAAAGTCAATAAAGAGCGGATGGGGATTGAGTACCGTGCTCCTGTATTCAGGATGAAACTGAACACCAACGTACCATTTATGGCCGGGTATTTCCATGATCTCCACCAGTCCGGTATCGGGATTTATCCCCGCAGCAATCATTCCTCCTGCTTCAAATTGATCAAGGTAGCTGCTGTTGAACTCATAGCGGTGGCGGTGTCTCTCCAGCACATCAAGATCTTTGTATACCCGGCTGCACCGTGTGCCTTCTTTAATGGAACATGGGTAAATACCAAGTCTCATTGTCCCCCCCTTATTCGTTACTCCTTTCTGCTCTTCCATAAGATCGATAACCGGGTGGGGCGTTTTATGATCCATCTCAGTTGAATGCGCATCAACCAGTCCGAGAACATTCCTTGCAAACTCAATAATGGCACATTGCAATCCCAGGCAGATACCAAAAAAGGGTATGTTGTTCTCCCTCGCATACCTTGCTGACAGGATTTTCCCGTCAATCCCGCGGTCACCAAAACCCGGAGCAACAAGAATTCCCTGTAAACCTTCGAACTGACCTGCCATATTGGCTTCGGTGATCTTTTCCGACTGGATGCTTGTAAGCTCTACCTTGCAATCGTTAACGGCCCCGGCGTGAACAAAAGATTCCATAATGGACTTGTAGGAGTCCTGTAGCTCAACATATTTTCCGACGAGTGCAATGCGTACCGATTTTTTGGGATTCTTAACCTTTGCAACAAACTGTTTCCACGGCTTCATCTCAGGCTTATCTCCTTCAGGCATATCAAGCTTGCGCAGGACAGTGCCGTCAAGGTTTTCCTTTTGCATGAGAAGGGGAACCTCATATATTGTTTGAACATCAATTGACTCGATAACCGAGTTGTACTCAACATTGCAAAAAAGGGCCACCTTTTTTCTAAGTTCACTGTTCAGCGGATGCTCAGTACGCAGAACCAGTATATTCGGCTGGATACCATTTTCGAGCAGCATCTTGACCGAGTGCTGGGTTGGCTTGGTCTTAAGCTCTGCTGAAGCTGCAAGATAAGGAACCAGTGTCAGGTGTATTACAAGTGAATTGGTAGGCCCAAGCTCCCATTTCAGCTGTCTTATTGCTTCTATATAGGGAAGGGACTCAATGTCGCCAACAGTACCGCCTATCTCGGTAATTATAAAATCAAAATTCCTTTTTGTTCCCAGTATTTTTATCCGTCTTTTTATCTCGTCGGTAATATGCGGGATAACCTGCACTGTTTTACCAAGGTAATCACCTTTTCTCTCCTTGTTGATAACCGACTGGTAAATACGTCCGGTTGTTACGTTATTGTTCTGGGTGGTTGGTATATTAGTAAACCTTTCGTAATGTCCCAGGTCCAGATCAGTTTCAGCACCGTCTTCCGTCACATAGCATTCGCCATGCTCATAAGGATTAAGTGTGCCCGGATCGACATTGATATATGGATCAAGCTTCTGAATGGTTACCGAATAGCCACGGGACTGAAGAAGCTTTGCTAGTGAAGAGGAAATAATTCCCTTACCGAGGGAGGAGGCAACTCCGCCCGTAACAAAAATATATTTTCGAAGTGCCAAAAGACAATTGTTTTAATGTATATATGAAGTCGGCAAAATTAAAAAATAATTTGACTGAAAATAATAATTTTTGTCAGGAGATGGGTTAAAAGTAAAATCTCCGGCCATCGTGAATGGAAAAAACCGCTTTTAAGGGAGTTACCGGAAAAATCATTCATCCAGTTCATCTATCAGCCTGATCTTCTCTTCGAGCAGTTCCATCTGCTTTTTACCCTGCTCAATCTTCTCCCTGAACTCGTTTATGGTGGCTTCGGCCGATTTGGACTTGGCAAAGAAACCAATATTGTTCTCCCATAAAGTAATATCGCTTTCCAGTTGCTTGAATTTATTAAGAAACTTATCCCTCTCAAACCTCAGCTTATTCATGGCGTTGGGTTTTTCCTTCACGCCGTCGAGCTTGTGCTTGTACTTAACAATGCTTTTCTTGCTGTCGTCCATCTTAAGACCCTCAAAATGCTTGTCCAGTGCAGCACGGTATCTTTTCTGGATATTCTCCTTCTCCTTAATGGGAACAAAGCCTACTGATACCCATTCACGCTGAAACTCCTTAAGGATCCGGAGATTCTCATCTACATTGCTTCCCGGCTTGAAATTCTCAATCTTTTCGACCAGGCGGAGTTTCTTGTTCAGGTTCTCTTCATATTTCGTATCAATTGTTGAGAAAAACTCTGATTTACGGTTGAAAAAATGATCACAGGCTGCACGAAAACGTTTCCATACCGGATCATAATGCTTTCGCGGAACAGGACCTACCTCTTTCCACTTTTTCTGGAGAGTGATCAGCTGATCGGTGGTCTCTTTCCAGTCTTTACTCTCCATAAGTGCTTCAGCCTGAAGGCATAGATCCAGTTTCTTCTGCAGGTTCTCATTCAGGAATTCCTTATTCCGGGCATTGAATTCTCTTTTTCGTGCAAAAAACCGGTCGCATGCACTCCTGAAGCGCTGGTAGATCTTTGTGTTGTCTTTCTTTGGAGCAAAACCGATCGTTTTCCATGTACGCTGCAGTCCGATCATCTCCCTGGTGAGCTTTTCAGCCTGCTGGAAGTTCTCAAACTCTTTTTCGATAAGAGACTCGGCTTTCTCACACAAAGCTGTTTTTGTCTCCAGATTCTTCTTTTGTGTCTCTTTCAGATTATCAAAATGCTCCTGGTGCTTTTTATTAATCTGGTGGGTAGCCAGCCTGAACCGTTCCCATATCACATCTTTCTGGTCTCTGGGAACAGGACCTGTCTCCCGCCACTGGTCATGGTATTTCTGTAACTGCCTGAATGCATTTATTATATTTGACTCCAGCAGAAGTTCTTCCGCCTTTTCGCACAAGCCAACCTTAATTTCAAGATTCTTTTTAAGATCTAGATCCCTGAGCTCCTTGTCAATTTTTATGTGGTCGTAGAATGTCTCAACGTAGTGATGGTATGTATCCCAAAGATCCTTAAGGTTCTGCTGCGGAACCATGCCTATCTCATGCCATCTCTTCTGAAGCTTGCGAAACTCGCTGAATGTCCTGTTGATATCCTCATTCCTGTTCACCAGCTCTTTAAGATCTTCAATAACCTTAAGCTTATCCTCCAGGTTATCCTGTCTGCTCTGTTCCTGGCTGCGGTTGTGAGCTGCCTTTGAATGCCTGTATTTCCGGTAAAGCTCCTTGAAACGGTTCTCAGACGGATCTTCACCGGGTTCAAATGCCTCTGCATCGCCCCCCTCCTGCATAAACCTCTTTCTCCTTTGCTCCATCTCAGCCTTATGGCGCTTATAGAAACTGACCTTGATCGCCTCAACGTCATTACGCAGTTTATGAACCGGTCCTGATTCCAACAGCACTTCCAGGGACTTCAGCAGCGCCTCCTTATCCATGGACTGGAAATCGGCAGGCTTTTCTGCATCGGATCCGGCCGATTCGTCTTTTTCCACGAAAGTGGTATTATCCTCAGCACCTTTCGGATCGGAAGTAACCTCCGGTTTGTCAGCATCTTCAACAGGTGCTTTTTCGGCATCCGGCTCAGCTGTC
>SKND01000176.1 GCA_007120695.1 Bacteroidales bacterium
CGATATTGCGACGGCAAGCACAGAAAACCATAAAAAAAGAGTTCCCATGCGCTGTTCGGCGCGATACATCCTGTCAAACTGCTGATCGAAAAACTGGTAATTCAGAGGTTCATCGGGGCAAACACGGCTCCAGACTGATTCAACATCCTTCATAGTCTGCAAAACCTGCCCGGGCCCGAGCCTTAGATGGAGAAGGGGGGAGTCCTGGGGACTAAGACGGATGACGAGTGGAGAAATACTGCTTTTGAGATCATGAAAATGAAAATCATTTACTACACCTATTATCAACCCGTCATTACCCCACATATTAAAACTCTTACCTATTATATCGTCAGCCCCTATAAAGCGTGCAGCCGCCTCATTAATAATATACGCCGACGAATCGGTAGCAAATTCTCTTGAAAAAGACCTGCCCTGAGCCATATCCATTCCAAAACACTCAATAAAATCATAGTCGGTATGAAGGAAGTTGAACAGTACACGATCATCAGGGTTCTTCCCCTCCCAGTTTATGCCATAGGTGGAATTTCCTATTTGTGAAGGCAGATTGCTCGAAGCCGTAACCAGTTCTACTTCCGGCATGCTTCTAAGCTCCTGGATCAGGGTGTTCTTATTATTCCCGGTCATGGATGTAGTGAACAGGGTTACTATGTTCTCCTTTTCAAAACCAAGGTGTTTGTTTCTCACGTATGACATCTGGTCTTTAATAACCATTGTGCTTATTATCAATGCTACTGATAATGCAAACTGTGAAACGACAAGTGCCCTCCTGAACCCTTTTGATCCTGATTTATGTTGTCCTTTTAGAACTGCAACCGGACCGAAGGAAGACAGAAAAACAGCCGGATAACTACCTGCTATTAGGCCCGTGATCAATGAAATTATCAACAATCCGCCCAGTGTTTTCCAGGAGAGAATATTAAGCGACAATTCCTTGCCGGCCAGGTTGCTGAATGAAGGGAGCATTATCTCAACCATAACAAGTGCAACGGTTAGTGCAACCAGTGCGAACAGGACCGACTCTCCGAAAAACTGACCGGCTATCTGGTTCCTGTTGCCACCCATAACCTTTCGAAGTCCAACCTCGCGTGACCGGCGGGCCGACCTTGCGGTGGAAAGGTTCATGAAGTTGATGCATGCGATAAGAAGTACTATCAGTGCTACAACAGAAAAAATCCTGACGTTATGTATCGCCCCTTTCCCCCATATATTATGCAGGTAAGAATCAGACAAAGGTTCAAGATGAAGTGTAGTCTGCTCCTGGTGGTCTTCCATAAAACCGGTAATTTTTTGTTCTGTTTCACGGTAATCGTTTACGCTCTCAATCTGAACATAAGTATAAAAGGAATTACTGTTCCAGTTGCCGGGGTTTCCCCAGTACCTTTCGATATTTGTATCAAAGCTTATTATAAAATCAAATGCCAGATGTGTGTTGGACGGCCTGTCAATAACAGCAGATACTGTATATTCATATTCATTGTTGATTGTAATCACCTCGCCAACTACATCGGTTCGTCCAAAATATTTTTCCGCCATATCTTTAGTTAGCACTATCCTGTCCGGAGCGTCCAGGGCATTTTCATTACTGCCCGAAATAAAGTCAAATGTGAACATTTCAAATGCAGCGGGATCGGCAAAATAACCCTGACTTTCATGGTGCAATTCAAAACCTGTCCTGAATATTAGCTGCCTCCATACCGGGGTAAACCTTGTTATATTTTTAATCTCCGGAAAATTCTCTTTAAGTGCCGGAGCAAGCGGCCCGGGTGTGTTATAAACCAGTAAAGGGTCCTGTCCGTCGTATTCTTGTTTCTCATATACCCGGTAAAGCTCATCAAGGTTTTGATGAAACCTGTCATAACTAAGTTCATCGACAACCCATATCAATATCATTATCGATGTTGCCATTCCGATGGCAAGCCCGGCAATATTCAGCAAAGAAAAACTCCATTGCCTTATAAAATTCCGGAATGCGATCAATACGTAATTTTTAAGCATAATCTAGAATATTAAATCAAGGCTACTCATTTCTAAGGGTGTTAGCGGGATTCAGACTGGCAGTTTTCCATGCCTGGCTTCCAACGGTCAAAACAGAAATCAGCAAAGCAATTACTCCCGCCAGTAAAAAAACCGCCGGTCGCTGATCAATCCTGTACGGAAAATTCTCAAGCCATCTTGACATTGCCAGGTAGGCTAATGGCCATGCTATAATATTCGATATTATAACCCACCGGGTGAACTCCGATACCAAAAGAAGAATAATCCGGTAGATGCTGGAGCCAAGAACCTTCCGTATACCAACCTCTTTGGTACGACGAAGTGAAACAAAGGTACTCAATCCATAAAGTCCCATACATGCAATAATGACAGCCACAAGGGCAAAATATCTGAACAAGCTGCCTATCCTGATCTCCGACCGGTAAAGATTGTCTATCTCCTCATCCAGGAACCGGTAATCAAAAAACGATCCCGGCGAGAGTATTTCCCATTGCTCTCTTACATGTTCGATTGCCTCCTCTCTCATCCGCTGATTTATTCTAATATTGGCAAGACTAAGGTTGTTTGGGCTCCATCCCAGAACAAGCGGACCTATGGGTTCATGGAGTGACCTGAAATGAAAATCCTTCACTACACCAATTATCCTCACCGGTTGTTGTCCCCCAACATGAAACTCTTTACCTGAAGGATCGTCAAAACCAAAATACCTTACCGCTTCTTCATTAAGAATAAAGGCATTCTCACTGTCGGCGATCCGGTTATGGTCAAAATTGCGGCCATCAACAAGTTCAAGTCCCATAACATTTATATAGTCAGGATCAACCGGCAAAAACTTGTGAGGTTTGCTTTCTCCCTCGATCACCCAGCTATTGAACCAGGTAACATATCCCGGCATATTATTTGACATTGATACGGATACAACAGCATCATGCTGCAGCAGATTCTCTCTGAAAACATCGCTTGAGGCAAATATTTCCCTGTTGAGCCTTACTGTAATCAGGTCATCCTTGATAAAACCCAGATCCTTATCTCGCATAAAGCCAACCTGCCGGCTAACCGTCAGGGTGCTTATAATGAGAATAATAGAGATAGTGAACTGGAATATTATAAGCACACGTCTGAACCGTAACGCTCCCCTGCCCCCGCTAACTGCGCCTTTCAGTACAGAATGGACTTTCATTGACGACAAATAGAAAGCAGGATAGATCCCTGCCAGCAATCCTGTACCGATAATAAGCAGAAGAAGCGCCAGGAAAAAACTTAAACTGCTGAATGGATCAAAGGTGAGAGCCGATGTGAGCAGGTTGTTAAAAACCGGAAGCAACAGCTCTACCAGCGCTATACCAAGAATAAACGCTGCAAAGCTCATTAAGACCGATTCTGCAAGGTGCTGGAATACCAGGTTCTTTCTGGCAGCTCCCATGATCTTCCTTACCCCTATCTCCCGACTCCTTGAAGATGCATTTGCTGTGGCAAGATTTATGAAATTAACTATTGCTATCAGTAAAATGAATCCGGCTACTACAATAAGCGTATAAACAAGTGGCAGGTTGCCGTGTATGACAGGGGGCGAATCATTGAGAGTGCGGTTGAAATAAATGTCGCCAAGAGGGCGAAACCTGAAGCTGAAGCTCCGAGTATCGGGAAACCGTTCATCAATAAGTCCGTTAAACTTATCAGCCAGTATCAGGGGATCTGCATTTTCATGGAACAGAACGTAGGTGAAAAAGTTCATATAACTGAACAGGTACCTGTCATGATCGTCATTATTCTCAATATAGGGAAGGCTGGAGAATGAGCCGAGGGCTTTGACAGGCAAATGGAAATTTTCTATATCTTCAATTATTGCAGTTACTGTATATTCACGGTTGTCGTTAAAAGTAATCATTTCGCCTACCGGATCATCATTCCCGAATAGCCTTTCAGCCTCCGATTCCGTCAGCACAAGCGAGAAAGGCAGTTGAAGTGCCGTAACTGCATCTCCCCTGATAAACTCAAAGGTAAACACATCAAAAATGGTTGAATCAGCATATGCGAAACCATCAATCCTCTGGTATTCGCCATCTCTTTTCAATAGAGGCCGGTATCTGAAATCCATCCTGGCAGCCTGCTGGACCTCGGGAAATTCATCTTTAAGTATAAGAGCCTGTGCTGTCCCGGTAACCGTGAAATCACCTACTTCGAGCCGGTATATCCTGTCATGATTTTCATTGAATTTGTCGACCGATAGTTCAGAAAACACATACAGCATGATCAGAACAGAAGCTGCTATTCCCGCAGCCAGTCCGGCGACATTAATTGCCGACGTAACCCGGTTTCTTATAAGCGCCCGTAATGCCGATATAATGTAGCTCTTGATCATCAGATGTATATTAGAATTAAGTTTTCTGCCTGACTAATCACCGCTATCCATTATAAACACAGTACTGCATACTACAAGGTAATTACTTTTGCCCCTGAAAACCCTCAATAAAGATATTTGTGATTCTGTTTGCGGACTGGCAGTTTTGTCAGATTTTTTCATTTTATCAAACATTTCTGGTGACTGCAATAAATGGTATCAATATGGGTGCCACACATACCAAATCCCGCATTTACAGATAGTTGACTGCCGCAAGACAAATCCTCAGTTGTTCGCTATTATACATTGTATGTACGTATACGGACAACAGGTTTAGTCTTCAGGACAATATCCCTTATCATCAGATAAATCCGGAGCTTTGCTCGCCTCCACGGCAAGCTTGTCGCATACTTCATTCTCGGGTACATTGGCATGTCCCTTGACCCAAACAAAATTCACATTGTGCTTTCTGTACACTTTCAGAAACCGTTTCCACAAATCCGGGTTCTTTTTTTTATTGAAATCTTTTTTCTCCCAACCGAAAACCCATTTCTTCTCCACCGCATCGGCAACATATCGTGAATCAGTATAGATTGTGACATTGCTACCGCGTATCCTTAGTGACTCAAGCGCCACAATAACAGCCAGTAACTCCATCCTGTTGTTTGTGGTTAGTTTGAAGCCCTGTGACAGTTCTTTCCGGTGCCGTCCGGATATAAGAACAATCCCGTACCCGCCGGGTCCGGGATTGCCTTGTGCCGCACCATCTGTATAAACAGTTATTGTTGGGTGTTTATTCATAAAGCGGACTAACAGATCCGTCAGTTAACTATTGTCATCTCCTCTATAAGATGTGTTGCGCCGGCAAATTTATCTATTATAAACAGTATATACCGTACGTCAACAGCAATGCATCTTTGCAGTTCGGGTTCAAAGGCAATGTCGGCACTCATAGCCTCCCAGTTGCCGTCAAAAGCCAGTCCTATCAGTTCACCTTTTGCATTGATCAGCGGACTGCCGGAATTACCGCCGGTAATATCGTTATTAGTCAGGAAATTTACGGGCATGATGCCGTTATCCCCGTAGATACCATAATCGCGATTTTTATAAAGCTCTTTAAGCCTTTCCGGAACCACAAACTCCCAGTTTGAGGGATCCTCTTTTTCCATCACTCCGCCGAGAGTTGTAATATGATCATACCATACGGCATCACGCGGCTTATATCCGCCAACTGTTCCATAGCTTAGCCTCATCGAGAAATTGGCATCCGGGTAGAATGTCTTCTCAGGATTTTTCTCCATCAGTCCTGCGATATAAAG
>SKND01000324.1 GCA_007120695.1 Bacteroidales bacterium
AGTAACTGCATCTGCAAGAATTTCCCAGCCATGATCATTTTCCAAAACACCCAGCGCGATTGCTAAATTGAGTCTTTCTTTCCGATCAGAAGAATTTCTCAATGCGTTCTCAAGAAGGGATTCTGCTTTTTTGATATCGGAAAACAATACTTCAAGACCCTCAAAATCATTCTTTATTTTATCGACCGATTCTGAAAGCTGTTTGTCGGTGAATGGCATATTATCATCATCTGAGAGAACTCTTGCCGGCAGGTTCCCTATTTCAACAAGATGTCTCTGAATGCTTTTAACATCTACTTCCCTTACGGGGATATGTTCTCTTACCGCTTTAGCTGCAAGACAGCCGACCGCATAACCCTGATTTTGCAAACAGGGTTGCATACGTATAACAGGCATAGCATCACGGTGTGCACCAGCTCCTAAGCCAGTAACAATTACTCCATCAATCCCCCGGGGCAAAAGACTTCGCAGGGGAAGGTCTACATCATATGTTACATGCCCCCCGATAGGTTGTTTAATGATGAAGTAGGGATGAAGGGTGTAACCGTGCGTATCAAAATTGCTTACATGATAGGAAATGGTATCTGGATAACGTCTGGCATTCAGCATGTCGACCGGTGAAACCATAAATTCAGCCTTGACTCTTCTCCGTTCTCTTGTCTGGGGAAGCTTACCAATATCGTATGCCGCAGGAAATTTCTGTTTCCCGGAGATAAATACCCTGGTTACGTCAAAAACATCTGAATCATCAATAAAAGTCCAGTCCGTATTATTATAATGATCATCAGGATCAACCTTGGGTAACCCCGAACCCTGAACCGCAACAGTTGATTTTCCGGTATATTCATAATCCGCCCCCGCAGCAATAGCTATATCGGCGCTGCCGGTAGAGTCTATTACCTGTTTGGCTAATATCACCCCGCTGCCTTCAGGTGTGGATACAAGTATGCCTTTTACTTTGCCTTCCGTAATAAAAGCACCTGTAACCATCACACCAAACCAAATGTCACCACCGGCTTTTCTGATTTCGCGCCTGTACCACTCCATTTTCCAATCCTTAACCCATTCATGATCCATGGGTTTATGCCTTGAATGTTCAGTATCTGCCATTTCGCGCACTCCCTTATCAATCTCTGCCGTAAAGCCTTCCCGGTGCCCATACCAGTAACGACCAATCATTCCAAGGGTTGAGGTGCCTCCCAGTCCGTGCAAATATTCCACGAGAAGTGTTTTAGCACCATTTCTTGATGAGCTTATTGCAGCAGGTGCCCCGGCTGTACCGCCACCTGCTACTACAACATCGTATTCACCAAGTACAGGTAAAGCAGTCGCATCAGAAAAGACCTTTTTGGTGCCCAGATTGGGCCGAAGAGTTTCAGAAATCTCGCCGGAAACTCCATCAAGATATTCGACACCTCTAACCGGGCGTATTGAGCAGGTTGATGCATCAATTTTATTTCCTGCTTTCTTAAAAGCAGTCCTGCCCAGGATGTCACCCAGAATTATCATGTTATCAGGCCTGGCAATCAAACCGGTGATTTTGCGGGAAGCATCTATGCAGCTTCCAAGTACAAAAAAGTTATTCATTCCCTCCGGCATAAATGCAGTAAGGGGAATATCAGAAACATCCTGAGGATTCCCTCTACATGCTCCCTGACTCTTTAACCGGTATGGATAGGTGCAGGAAATATGGTCTGCAGAATCGACCTGATCCGTATCCCACGTCCTGTCACGGATAATTTGTTCAGCATTGGCACGGGAAGCAAATGAAAACTCACTTAGAGGGATAGTGATCTCACTCTCCCGGGGATTGTATTTTTTCCCTTTTATTTCAACCGGTATGGACAGATCGCGGACTTTGACCCCTGATTTTGATTCTGTATTATTCCCGACTGTCACAAGAGAAAAATTGTACTCCCCACTATTTTGGATCTCAGTAAACACTCCCCCGGCAAGTCTTGCAACATATGCCCCCGGAGTACAATCGATAATGCTTTTGCACAGAATAGCCTGTCTTCCAGTGCGATTACTGATTACAAGGCCGGCCGGCTGACCATCATCTCCGAATAAAACATCGGAAACAAAGCTGGAATAAAGAAAATCTATATTATTATCGATCAATTCTTTCTCAAGCAAAGTCTTAACATACATCGGGAACAAGTTGCCACCTGATGAAAAGATTTTCTTTCCAAGTTCACTCTCCGGATCATCCTGCTTTTCGAACAGAAAATTGTAAGTCCCGCAAATATCCTCTCCCATGTAGGGCAATGAGCCGATAAGAAATACGCTTGCCCCGGACTTTGATGCAGAAACAGCAGATGCAATCCCGCCTGTAGTGCCTCCGGCAACCAAAACATCGACTTCGGCTATTACCGGTATTGAAGCAGCAGGCTGCAGGCAGTATTTCTTATTTGAAAACCTGTCAAGCCGGGGTTCCATGGCATGCAGCTGATAAAATCCAATACTTGCAGCACCTAACACCGTTGTCTTAATAAAATTCCTTCTCTTCATTTATCTAAAATTTTAAGACTATCACTCACTAATGTTGCATTATTCTCTAACAAATAAAATTAATGCCTCATAATCAATTAATTAAAAATTAAAATAATCACAATGATTTTGAAATCAAAAAATCACATTAACTCTTGAAAGCATTAATTTTATTGACTTTGATAGCGTTAGTAATTTTGATAACGCAACTATAATGACTATCACTTAATAAATACGGAAATTCGATTTCCCAGAATTAAATTAAAATTACAAATCCGGGTTTCAGAGTGCTATAATAATAAAATATTCAGACAAACAGGTTAGGGTTATAAGGATATTTTTCAGTCTTTATAATTTCAGGCTTAAGGGGGTGGCGAGAAGTTTTAGCATGCAAAAGTAAAGTCAGGAGCGGTAATTCAAGACACAATAAATACAAACCCGGAGTAAATATTTATCCGGATATTCGTACCTGCAATATCCCCATATTATATCGACAGGTCTGCTAATCAACATCAACAATAATAGTGATAATAATATCCGGTATCTTTTCCTTTCAGCTAAGGTTTGGATAGCGCCGGTAATGATGCAATAATTCCTAGTTCATAAAAAATAGCACGTTAAGGTCTGATTAATTGAACATCTTATCTGATTTGATATTTTTGTGATTAACAAATATTCATACATTACAAAAAACAGTCAAGCGGCAAAAACTATAATTTGATCTGACACCAGTGATTTTTTATTTCATTTTGAAAGTTTTATATTTTGATCTTTATTTGAAGCTTTCGAACACGTATGGTAAATATAAGTAAAAAACGCACAGTGAATTTTTTAAATCATACATGTCTTTCGGGCTAAGCCCCGCCAAGTCATTACTGGGACCATGTCCTAGGTTTAACAGCTTAACTTAGTCTGTTTTAATTAAATAGACCAGTGTTACCTTTTTCCCAAAGCGGCATCAGGTTTTCGATTATATCAGGGTTGCCGGCTGCAATATTCTTAGTTTCATTCGGATCATTATTATGATCTTAACAACAAGCGGGTTGACGGTTTCATAATGTCCACCCTTTTCGGTACTCATAATGTAGTAATGAATTAGCCTTCTCTGAATTGGTAAATCTGCCCCTTGCACCATCATATTCAAGTATAATATTATCATTCTGCATTAGATTTGCAATATTCCCCAGCAGACCACTTTCTATGATTTTTGAAGAATAGGAAAAATCATTGGTGGTCTTCGTACCACTCTTTATGCAATCAATCCATTGCTCAAAAACATTTCCTGTTCTTGGGATCCAGGGCTCAGGACCTTCGAAATCAAGTCTTTCAGGGATAAACGATGGAGCGTTATCTTTTCCGGCAGCAAGGATTCCTTTGTCCCCAATAAATATGGTTGTTGGCATTCTACGTCCCTGTTCCATTTCAGACGGACGTGGCGTTTTAATGCCGCCATCACGCCAGATTATCTTCACCGGGGGATTGTAGCCACGTGCGGGGAATTCATAAATGATCTCTTCGGCCTCAGGATAATAATCACGGCTAAACCTGGTGGATGATGCGTGAACTCGTATAGGCCGGTCAAGATTTAGTGCCCACCAGATTGAATCAAAATGGTGTCCAATCCAATCGCCAAGATACCCGGTTCCATAATCCCATAAGGCCCGCCATTGATTATGAAAGCACAGGGGATGGTATGGTTTCAGAGGAGCAGGTCCTGTCCATAAATCATAATTTATATGAGATGGAACCTTAATCCCTTCAGGTCGCTCAATATAACCACGTGGCCAAGGCGGACCACCTCCCTGTACATGAACTTCCCGAACAAAACCAATAACCCCGGATTGTATCCACTCGACGCATCGCCTGGTGTTATCGGTTGCATGACCTTGATTTCCTTGCTGGGTTACAACATCATATTCTTGGGCAAGTTCTGCAAGTTTTCGGCATTCGTAAGGTGTTTTAGCCATCGGTTTCTGCATATAAATATGTTTCTTTTCCCTCATAAATGCTGCTGCAATGAGTGCATGATTATGGTCAGGTGTAGCAATTACGACTGCATCAATATTGGATTTCTCCTTTTCAAGCAACTCACGCCAGTCTGTATACACCTTTGCCTTAGGATAAGCCCTGAAAGTTGGTCCTGCAAATTCCGTATCAACATCACATAACGCATAAATGTTGGCTAGTTTAGCCGACTGATCCCTCGTACCCATTGGCGCCCCACTTGGACCTGCACTTGGATCGGACTGTTCTATACGGGTAGAAGGCACATCTTCTTCTGGAGTAAGCTCAGGAGCAATTGGTGCCCCTCTAAGGGCATCTCTCTGTACAGCCTCTTCGTAAAATGGATCACCAACAAGAATACCTGTTCTTCCATGTCGATTTGGTCTTACAATAGCCTCATCGGGAGGACATAAACTTCGAGCGTCAGAGGTACCTTGTGACCCGCATCCAATAACTGCAACATTGATTGTGTCACTAGGTTGCAAGTATCCTGTTCCGGCCATTACATGTCTTGGGATAATAGTGAATGCCGCGGTTGCCGTACCAACTTTGCCCAAAAAATTACGTCTTGAAAGAATTTTATTGCTTTTTTTCATGATTCTATTAATTAGGTTAAAAAACTGAATAAGTGAACTGAAGAATAATGGTTTTCTTTTGAGCATTAAGTTTTCCCATAGTAATACTATATTAGTGATTTTATTAATCACATAAAATCCTTCAATGTTTTAGTATCATTTATTTCCTTATCGCCATTTCTTTAGTATTGATTTGGATTATTATAATCAATATAACGGTGGAATATATATGGCATCATTTGTATCTGGATGCCTCCTGTTAATTACATACAGTTTATAATTCTTTCAAGTATTGACTGATAATAAACTGCAATCCGGATCCATATGCGTGAAATGCCTGCTTCCTATGATCATCAGCCACTACAAAAAGAGTATTGGTGTGTTTATAAGCTAAGCTTATAGCTGAGTATACTAATCTCTACCTGAAATGCTGTGAAGGAGCACTCATCTCTACCGTATCACCTTCAGCTATCCTGGTCTTTTCCAGTTCCGCTTTCATAAAATCCACTAAATCCTGGTATTCAGG
>SKND01000361.1 GCA_007120695.1 Bacteroidales bacterium
CAGCCATGTTTCCACATCTTCAAATACCATATCCTTTTCAGGTTCATTAAATACTTCATGGTATAGTCCCGGATACATATTAAGGGTCTTGATTTCAGACCCGACTTTATCATAGAATATCTGTGCACCCTCAGAATCCACCAGGCTGTCGTCTCCGGCCTGAACAATCATTATTGGTAGGGTTATCCTGTAAGCCTCCTGTAAAACATGCCTCCTCATTCTGTCTAATTCAGCTGCCAGCCGTGCGGTCAATTTCCCATGGTAAACCAGTGGATCGTTTATATAATCCAGTACTACATCCTGATCGCGGGAAACCCCTGATGGATCAACTTTCCAAACTCCCGCTTTTGGTGTCAGCTTAGACAAGATCCTTCCCACGGTCCTTTCAATTATCATGGTCAGCCTGGAGATGGGTGGCTTAAAAGCAGGAGATGATATGATAGCACCTTTGAAAGCGGACTGGTTTTCAAGCAGGTAATGTGCTGATATTAGTCCTCCCATACTGTGGCCAACCAAAAAAACCGGCTTATCCCTGTGCCATCCGGTTACCATCTTATGGAATATGGACAGGGCATTGGTAAAATCATCAAAAGTCTTAACCATCAAGCGATCTCCTCCTGATCTCCCATGGCCCTGATGGTCATGTCCGTAAACTGCATATCCCCGGGGCACATAATAATTGACCAGGTTCATATAACGGCCGCAATGTTCAGCAAGTCCGTGAACAATCAGCAGCACAGCCTTAACTTCCTCTTTGGGAAGCCAGCATTGATAATAGATATTAATACCGTTGGTATTTTTAAAAGAACCTTCTTTATGTTCCAAAGTAAATTCTTTTAGTTGATGTTCCATTGAAACCAACGGTATGTACTGATAACTAAATAATGACACCAATAACAATAATACTTTCATATCTGAATAATGAATAATAATAGATTGACATCAAAGCTTCAAAAGTCATTAACTTAAAGTATGTGAAACAATAAACGCCAACTAATTGTAATTTTTTGAAGTTTTATTTCCCCTGGTAGCAGGCTGCAGGTCAGGGGTTCCGTGAAATTTTCCCGCCGGCATCTGCCGGATGGCTGCCGGTCCGTATTAATTGCTGTCAAGAAGATCTGCTGGTGAAGGGTGTTTTGCAGATACCAGTAGTTTCATCTGGTAATGAAAATTTTTCAGTTGCCAGATGGAACTAGCCATGCTATATTAATCTCTGCGAGTATATCATAGCTAATGGCTCGTTTCAGAATTTCGTAATACCGTCTTGTTGTTTCCCGGTAACCCGGTAAAAACAGAACCGGGTGCACTGATAACAGAACGCGATAGAACTAATAATGAAAACACTGAGAATGAGAAGTGAGAAAGTGAGATGAGAGAAAACTGAGAAGTGAGAAGTGAAAATGGTGAGATGTGAGAAAAGTGAGAAGTGAGAAAAATCAGTTTAAGTTAAACAATATCTAATTTTGATACACAAGTTACGAAAGTAATAACCAATAAATCAAGTTTTTCTCAATATTTTTCGTTGAATGGATATACATACCGTCATTCCAGCCGGCTAATCTGACATCCCCGAAAGGGAAATTATGTCGGGGATGATCATAAAAAGTGATGACTGCATTAAAACCCGGAAATCAATATCGGTGTAATCTTTCCAGGGCTGCAGCATTGAGCTTTGTCATCACTCCTATCCCGAAATTATCAGCCAGTCCGAATTGAAAATCAGGTCCGAGCAGGTTCCACTGGATATAATTATCACCCTTCTTTATTGGCAAGCCGTTTGTTGTGAGAAAGTACCTGGTGGCAAACATCTCTTCTCCTACAAAAATACCATCCCTGATTTCACCTTGCCTGACCTCCCTGATCTTTTTGATCTCATGTTTGGGAATGGCAACCTTTCCAAGGTTTTCGGTCAATATGATTACCTCCCGGGCATCTTCCTGAAGAATAACCCCAATAAAACGGGTGTTGTCGTTTTTATTACAATATGGCGCACCTGCGGAGCCTGGTCATTTTCCTGCTGCTCCTGTGCAGATACAATGAGGTTAAGATAAACTGACGGCATTATCAGCAATACCGACAGAATAAACAATCTATTCATGTTAGGGATGATTAAGTTAGGATACCCTTATTTGAAGAAAAGATAAATAGTGGATAGTAAATGCCGGATGACAAACCTTTGCGATTATACTTTGCTAAGGCTGTAATCTGACTTATTGATCACCCCATCAGCAACTCCACTTTTTTGCCCGCAAGGGAAAGGTTTTCCCGGACGTATGTTTCATCCCACAGGTTGGAGATCACCGCAGTAATATTTTGGTTTTGCAAGGCCCATAAATAAGCTTTCATAGGAGGTTTCATGTCACCAGGCACAACCCTGTTCACCTTGGCCACACGCCATTCGGGTATTTCAAGGCCCTGATGTTGGGTAGCCACTGCCATGGCTGCCTTCATGGCAATGATCCCCACGCCTTTTTGCTTTGCGTGACGAATAGAATTTTCCAGAAATCCCCCGTTGATGATATTGTAAGAAGCCATCACCATATCATATTTGCCCGAGTTGGTGGCTGCTGTAATTACCCCGGCCGCATCATTGTGGGTGGAAACACCAAAGAAGCGTATTTTGCCTTGTTTTTTAAGATAGTCGATAGTATCGAACATCTCCTCATTCTGCACCTCCTCATCACTGCTCGCACCATGAGGACACAGCAGGATATCAAAATAGTCGGTGCCGACCCTTTCCAGGCTTTCGTCCAGAGAATTAACGATTGTTTTACGAAATTCGCTGCTTCCTTCAACCTTATGCCCGTAATCTTTCATCATCACATTGCTCAGATAAGCCCCGTCGAAGGCATTGACGTGATTTGGCCAAAAGGACATGAAATACCCGGGTTGCTCTACCCTGTTCCCGGCAATGGTATCTTTTGCCTTTTTCATATATGCCTCCTGCTTACCGGTTGTAAGACCATTGAATATCTCCCTGTACATCCTGTTTCGTAGCCCTGAAAAACCGCTGATTTTGGTCGCAAGGTAGACCTTTTCTCTTTTGGAAGAGGTGTCAAGCAATCTCCCGTATGCTGTTTCACATTCTCCCCTTCCATAAGCAGGGGCCATATCCAGGTAATTAAGCCCCATCTCCAGAGCAAGCTCCAGGTGCTTATAATTATCGTTCCTGATGGGATCTCCACCAGCTACCACTTCCGATAACATCAATCCCGTTCGGCCAAGCTGTCTGTAGGCCATGGTGTTCTGTTTATTTCTCCACTCAAGGGCGACAGCTTTTTCTGATGCCACTGGAGTATTTTCCCTGGTTGCCGAGCCAAGAGCCTTCAAACCACCAACAGACAAACCCACTGATGCCAAAGCCCCAAATTGTAAAAACTTTCTTCTGTTTATCCCTGGTTTATATAATTTCTTATCCATTTCTGAAATATTTTGATTAGAATGGCTGATTAGGGTTTCATGTTTAATATAACGTTTTGCAATTATAAAAAGTTCAACGGTTAACCCCCCCGAAGATTTCATTGATTCGGTTTTGTAGTTCCATGATTTCTTCGGTTACAGGGAGTTTTTTGTCGAGAACATGAACGACTATGCTTTCTTCGGTGATGCCGGAACTGGCTGTACCCGGAAGCAGGCTTATGACCCAGACAAGAATCAGGGTTTTTCGCGGATCCCGGTCGTGTTTAATGGTTATAAAATCAGGGTCCGTCGGAACAGTTCGGAAAAAGACTCGTCGGGCCACATCCCAACCACCTCGCAAGGCCGTTATAAGAAAATAGGGAACAAACCGTACGACTCCCAAGGGGCTTATAACCCATTGCCCGGGGGGCACAGTATAAATGCTGATAACTGTGGTAGCGACTAAAAAGAGAATCACGAACCAAATGTCGCTGAGTTGTTGTCCCCCTAACAATACCAGCCAACCTGCCGCGAATATAGCAAATCGCAGAAGAAAGCTTTTGAGAAGAATACTACTTTTCAGGTGTTTAATGCCAGTTTTCATAGTTTTGATAGTTACCGGAGTAAGAGGAACATAGTTAGAAAAAAGATAAAAAAGCCGATTCCGACAAACTCCCAGCGCCGGAGTAAAGTTTCTGCAGAGGCACTGATTTGTGATGTTCGTTTGTTATCTGAAATTCTATAAAATATTTTCTCAGGGCCTTGCAGCGATTGCATGCCGGACTCCAGCAAAGAAATCCCATTCCGAAAAAGCTTTGCAAACAGATCTCCAGCCAGGAGGATTATGTGAATAAAATCGCCCGGTGGCAAGAGAGGATTTTTCGTTGGCCACCAGTTGAGGGTGGCGAACTTAAGGGAAAAAGCCATAACAAGCACCCCAATTGTGATTGGCCAAAGTGCTGCCCAATTTGTGAGCAGATTCAGGAAAAAGGCCATTATCCCTTTTTCTCCTGTAATGTGGTTCAGCAATTCCGTGGGCAAAAGAGCAGGTGTCATTGTCCACCACCCTCCGGCGAGCAAAAGAAGTATCCAGGGCAGAAGAAAGGCCGGTGCCATATTTCCAGACGGTGCCTGTATGCGGTGCAAAAGGTGTAAGAAACGACTCAGTAATAAAGTCGTGGTGATAGCAGAAAATGTTAGCAAAAGCAAAAAGGTCTGTGCCCCTGGCAGGCTTGTTTCGCCAAGGAAGGTTTTGAGCAGGTATTTGGTCCAGAGTCCACCAGTAAGAGGCCCCCCGGCTATGGCCAAAACTCCTAACCCTAAACCCACCCACATGAGTATTCGCCAGGAACCACCCACCCTGGCGGGTAGCGCCGTGCCCATAAACAAGAGGGCCTTGGCTGTTCCGTGGTTAAACGCATAAAGAGCAATTGCGGGAAGGAGTAATCCGGCAGGAATGCCGCCATACAACCCAATGCCCAGAAGTACGGTCATAACCCCCATTTGGCTAATACTTGAATAAGCGAGATTTGTTTTGGGGTCAACCTGGGTCAGGCCGTAAATCGCTGCCCCCAGAGCCGCCGTAAAGCCAAGGGATACCATTAGCAAACTCAGGGAGGGCCATTCCACCAAACCCACCGGAGCAAAGTGCATCCAGCCAACCAACCCGGCTTTGATCATAGCGCCACTAAGGACAGCACTGGCTGGAGCGGGAGCTGCCGGATGCGCCAAAGGAAGCCAGAAATACAAGGGTATTGCCCCGACCTTTACACCGAAGCCAATCAGGCCCAGTAAGAAGATGAACGGGCCATTGGGGGCTTCAGCAAGGGCGGCAGGTATATCGGCCAGGAGCATACTGCCGGCACTTTGCACGGCGAGATATAATGCGGTGATAAGAAACAGTTCTCCAATGATCGCCATCACCAGGTATATCCTGGCCGCCCGGCGGGCAGACGGGGTGCGGCTGTGGATTACCAGTCCGTAAGAGGCAAAAGTCATTAAAGCAAAGAATGTGTAGAATGAAGCTACCTCTGCGGAGATTAGAAGTCCGAAATTCCCCGCCATAGCGGCGCCAAAATAAAATGAGAACTCACCTCGCCGGGCATCGTCCTTTAGGTATGAGCCAGCGAAAAGACCAGCGGTGGCCCATAGGATGCCGGTCAGCAGGAGGAAAATCCGACGCGGTGTATCGAGAGAAAAGTGTGATTCCAGTAAAAACCACTGCGCTGTGACCCCGGGTACCTCCACCAGCCCGAGCCAAAGGGCGGGTAAGGTGGCACCAGCAAAAATCAGTCCGGGTCCTCGCCTGCCAGCGGGTAGGAACGCGCTGAGTATGGCGGCCAACAGAGGCAACACTATTGTGAGAAACCAGATCATAGAAGGTAAAGTTTTTCGGCGATTTCACGGGCAATGGAAAGAGGACTTCCAGCCACGGCAGCAAACACTCCGGCAGCAAGGGAGAGTATACCGGTGACCACCACCGGGATTAACAATAAAGCCTGGGTCTCCAGGCGGCCGGAACGAAGCCGCGGAACTGCCTCGTGTTCCGGTTCACAAAACCACGCCCGGTAAACGATGGGTAAGAAATAAGCCGCGTTCAAAGCGCTGCTTGCAAGGAGAACCAAAACTACCCAATAGCTTCCCGCCTCTACCGCACCGAGGCCGAGATACCATTTACTGATGAATCCGGCAACCGGAGGCAGGCCAATCATGCCAAAGACAGCTATGGTGAAGGCCCCCATGGTGAGAGGCATGCGTCGGCCGATCCCGTTTAGCTGGCTGATTTTATAGTAACCATAGGTTTCGGCAATGTTCCCGGCCGCGAAGAACATGGTAATCTTCATTATACCCTGATGCACCAGGTGAACAATGGCTCCCGTCGAGCTGAGGACCCCCGGAATGGCAATCCCAAGGCCAATATAGGAAAGTTGGCTGACCGTGGAGAAGGCCAGTCGCTTTTTAAAATCATCCTGAAACAAGGCACGAACTGAACCGTAAAGAATAGTAAAAGCCGCAAATACCGCCAAAGGGGTTAGAAAGTTCATTTGTTCGGCTATCCCGATACCAAAAACATCGTAAACCAACCGGACAATCCCAAAGGCCCCGGCTTTGACTACTGCTACGGCATGCAAAAGTGCGCTGACCGGGGCCGGTGCAACCATCGAGATTGGCAACCAGCCGTGCAGAGGAAAGATCGCTGCTTTTACCCCCAGGCCCGCCAGGATAAGAAAAAAAAGAATGGTCAATTGGGTCGGGCTTACCGAAATCAGGCTTTCAATTATTTCGGTCTGGCCAAAATAGATCGGGCCGGCGACCACAAACAAACCGACAACACCCAAAAACAAAACCGTGCCCCCGCCAATGGTATACCAAAGGTAGGTTCTGCCGGCTTCCACGGCCTTGTCGGTCCCCCGGTGAACGACCAGCGGATAGGTCGACAGAGTGAGAAATTCATAAAATACGAAAAAGGTTATCACATTTCCAGAAAGCGCAATGCCGGTACTGGCGGTTACGCATAGACTGAAAAACGCAAAAAAACGCCTCCGGTGCTGTCCGCCTTCCAGATAGCCAATAGCATACAGCGTAGTGACCAGCCAAAGCACCGACGAGAGGGATGCAAAGAAAAGACCCAGTTGATCCACCCGCAGAGCGAAGGTCAGGTCGGGCGCCAGGCGGAAAATAAAGTTATACTCTTCACCGCGCAGGTAACCGGCAAAAACCCAAGCGATCAGGCCCACTTTGGCAACGGCCCCAAAGAGGTTCAGAAAAGTCCGCAGGGCGACCTGTTCTTCACGCAACAGCAGGATCAATAAACCGGGTACAAGGGAACTGATGAGGATCAGCAAAGGTAACAGGCTAGTCGTTTCCATCGGCACCTCCTTCCACTATTGATTCAATACCAGAGCCAAAGATTTCGCTGCTTTCCAGAAACTGGATCAGATAATCTGCCGGCAAAACGATCAAAAATGAACCCAGTGCCAGCAGCAAAGCACACACCTCCAGGCTTTTGGGGACCGGGCGGAAAGGTTCCTTCTCCCGGGCAGGGGCAAAAGCCAAACGCAGAAGCATAAAGACATAGCCGGCAGTCAGTAAACTACCCCCCAGCACCACAGGAGCCCACCACCACTGACCACTTAGGAAAATCCCTTTTAGAAGCATCCATTTCGCAATAAAGCCTCCACTCGGGGGAAGCCCGATTAAACTGACTCCGGCGATACCTATTGCCAATGCGGTAATGCGCATGTGTCCCACCAGGTCCCGCAGGGACTCTATGCGGTCGTGTCCCAGTGCCATAATGATGATACCCGCTGACAGGAAGAAGGAGGCTTTTGCAAAGGCATGGGACATAACCTGATAGACTCCGGCGGTCCACGCCGAAGAAAGCCAGTCAGCCGAACCAGCCGTCACTCCCGGGGCCAGAATCAACAGCGGAAAAATCATAAGCAAATACCCCAGTTGGGCTACACTGGAATGGGCCACAATCAGCTTTAAACTGGTCTGCATGAAAGCTTGCCAGGAGCCCCAGATAACTGCTACGGCTCCAGCCAATCCAATGAGTTGTCCGGCGGCATAAGTAAGTGAGACCCCAAATACTTCCATCCACAAGCGAAGCAAAATGTAAAAGGCTCCCTTGACTACCAAAGCCGAAAGAAGCGCACTCACCGGAGCAAGGGCAGAGGAGTGTGCTGGTGGCAGCCAGAAATGAAAAGGAAAGCCGGCCATTTTGATCATCAGACCAAGGGTGATTACCAGCAGGGCAAAGGTCGTTGTCGTGCCGGGTTCCAAAACCTGGCCCAGAAGTCCAAGATCCAACGTTCCCGTACTCCCGTAAAGAAGAGCTACCCCAAAAAGATAGGCCATTGAACCGGTAATCGCGGCCAACAGATAGCGTAATCCTGCGAAAAGAGCGCCTGATTTACCGGATAGCACAGCCAGGGCCACCGCGCAGATGCCGATAACCTCGATGGTAACGAATAGATTAAACAGGTCGTTGGAGAGAAAGAGCCCGTTCAGTCCCGCCCAAAGAAAAAGCCATAAAGGCCAGAATAGCGGGAATCCACCGGTAGTAGCTTCCTGGGCACGGAAATACCTCCAGGCATAAAGGCTGATGAAAACTCCCACTAAGGCCGTCATCCCGATAAACACTGCCGCCAGAGAATCCATTCTTAGCAGGATTCCCAAAGGGGGTTCCCAACCTCCCAGAATGTGGATAACCGTTCCCCGCTGCGTCACTTCAACGAAAGCGATTAACGACAATCCTGCGGTGAGCAAGCATCCTGTCAGGCCGACCAAAGCCTTTCCCCTGGTCCTGAAAAACAGGCTCAGTGTAGCAAACAAAACCGGTAAACCTACCAAAAGAGCAGGAAATAGGGATGTTGGCAGATCTTTCATTTGTCGTTTGTAAAGGATTCTTCTCCGGTGAGTTGGTAAATGCGACGGGCCAAAGCAAGTGCGAAAGCAGCAGAAGCGACCGCCACCACGATTCCGGTTATCACCAAGGCGTGGGGCACCGGGTCAGCAAAGGAGAGTGCATCACGTTCGGCAAAACTGACAAAACAAAGAAAGACCCCTCCCCCCATAATTATGGTGGCAATAATTTTTTTAATAAAATGCCTCGACGCAAAGACTCCGCCTATGCCGATGACAAAGAGAACTGCGGAGGTTAAACTGTAAATCTGATAGGTTTCCATACTTCTTTTTCAATTGGTCGATTCGATTTCGTTCGGTTCCTCTTTTTTCATTTGGTTTAGATTGGCAAAGATAGCCGTCAGGGCTGCGGCAATGCTTATTGCCGCCAGCGTTTCTACGATCAAAATCAGGACTCCGGCATGAGCGGGCGGGTATTCAAACAGGGCACCTCCTCCGGCCATTAAGAGAAAACCCAGGACGAGGAAAAACACAAGCCCCACTGTCAGGAGAAGTTGACCCAGCCAGCGGGGTATCACCGAGAACACCGGCCTGCCTCCAAGATGAAGAAGTATCCCAATTGCCCCCCACAAAACCGCAGCCTGAAAAGCTCCCCCGGGTCCGGTTTTTCCGAAGTATAAAAGGAAAGCTCCAAACAGGAACAAAACCGGAGTAAAAAACAAAATCACCTGCCGCAGCAAGGGGTCATCAGCAGCCACGCCGGGTTTACGGTAAAGCTTTATTCCTCCGACCGCAAAGATGGCCAGAAGGCCCAGGAGAATGACCCCAATTTCCAGCCAGGTGTCATAAGCGCGGAAATTCAGCAAGACTGCTGTAACAGGGTGCTCGACCCCCGATTCCGGAAGCAGGGCCTCGGCGGCCGCGGTCAACCCTCCGCCATCAGGTATCTTCCAAACAGCTTCCAGTGCAATAAGTAGAAAAAGCCCCAATCCTAACCAAAGGGCCAGTCTGGGCAGCAAAAGGGATTTGGTATCATTCCTGGAAAGAGGATCGTGAACAGCTTCAAGGTTTTCCCGTTTATTAGGAGCCGTAAAAGAAAAGTCCCTTAAAGCATCAAGAAACAATACTCCCAGAAAACCGGATGCAATAGCCGCCTCGGTAATGGCCACATCTACAGCTCCCAGTCGAACCCATGCCAGCGCCAGTGCCAGCCCGAAGGCAAAGAAAATAAATACAGTCTGGGTTAGTCTTGGTGCAAGCAAGCACTGTAAAGCCAGGTAAACCGCAAGAATGGCCAGTATGCTGTCAATCAAAACACTCATCCTCGTTCCTTTTTATTCTTGGATTGCTCCTGTTCCCTCTGGAAACGGGCGATCAGATAACAGGAAGTGGAACTGGCCAGGAGCGTGAAGAGCCAGATAGAGAAAATTTTTAGCGCTGCCCAGGGGGATGCGATATGCAGAGCCATTCCGGCAGCAATAAAGCCCAGCCCCAAATTGTCAGCTTTGGTAAGGGCATGAAGACGGGAAAACAAATCCGGGAAACGAAGCACTCCCAGGGTTCCCGCCAGAAAAAAGAAACAGCCAACTACCAAAAGAATAACAGTGATTACCTCTTTTATCATCATGGGGTTTCTCCTTTCTTCTTTTTCCAGACCTGGACTAAACCAATTACCAGTAAAACCGCCAGTACATTGAAGGTAATGGCGACATTGAGCAAAGTAAGATCCTTCAAATAACCTGCCATTACCAACAGAATAGCCATTCCTGTGGTGCCAAACAGTTGGGTGGTAAGCAGGCGATCCGCTACCGTTGGTCCCCGCCACACACGAAACAGCCCCAGGGCTATGTTGAGCAGGAGAAAGACAATGACAATGATAAAAAAACCGTCCATATAATATGTTGTCGTAATTTTTTTTGGACTGTTCTACCTATTCCTATTTTTAGAATTCCCCATTTGGATTCCAGTCCATAATTTATTATTCCCAAAAATTGGCAGTAACGATTTTTCCAAACCAGCCCCGCCTGCGCCGATATAACCAACCAACAATTATTCAAAATAATTGTTCAAGGTGCAGTTTTATCAACAGCGCCCGAATGTTTAGGGACTATCTTTAAAATGCAAAGGCGAAAATTCTTGCAATTAATGAACCCCTATCGTCCTTGATCCCGATGGCTTTATCGATAAGATTCTGTTCATTGGAAATACGCATCGAACGTTAAACACCACTAAACCCCGCTATTGCTGGCTATACCATGTTCTCTGCTGGTGTTTTCTGTGCTATTTCAGGTTGCACTAACCCCCTCATAATAATAATTCCCCGCATCTAATTAAGATACAGGGAATTAGTTTATGTTATGGTTGACCGACCAGGATTCGAACCTGGACAGGCAGAACCAAAATCTGCAGTGCTACCATTACACCATCGGTCAATCTTTTTTCAAACACGGAGCAAAATTAATAAAAAAATGAAATCCCGGAAATTTTTATTCACTACGGTTTAAAGTTTCACCCTGAAACCCTTTATATACGGGCATTAATAAATATAAAACAGGTTATTCATAGTAAGTGTTTCAAGTGCATGAACGCCCATGAGCTGACGTGCAAAAAATAATATGGTTTTGTTAACCTTACCATAACAATACTGCAATGGACAAGTCCCCGGCTGAATATCAGTTACCTGTCTTCTGAGTGAGGCCGTTCTCGGTCATCATCCAGACCCTGCCAGTCATTGATGAAAGCCTGACGCCGTCTGTATTCCGGGCTGAAGTAAGGATCCGGTTCATTTTTTCGCCAATATGTACTGAGTAACCTTCTGGAAGATTAAGCCTTATACTTACTTCGGCAAAATTCCACAGATCCTCTGCTCCAGGGGTGAACATATGGTCAAATATCAATAAAGAGTCTGTCAGTTCAATATTGTAGGTAACAGCTTCTGCATTAAGTTCAGAATAAAACTGGCTTGAACCACGGGCCCTTTTTTCAACTACCAGATCCGGTTCATCGGCAGAGGTATACCTTATGCTTAGTGATGGACTTGACCATAGTCCTCCGTTACCTTGTTCCTGGTAGATATCGCCCAGGTTACTGTAGGTGGAAGCCGGCGGCCCGGAATGCCGGTGCCTATATATTCCACCCCGTCGCGAACCGGAAAACCAGGTAAGGTCCTCAAGAGAGTTAACATCAATATTTTCATTGAGCCTAAGGTATAAGGTCCTCGATGGAATATCATCAATAACAACATTTTCCTGGGAAACTCCACGGTAAATAAATTTCCGTGATTCAATAAACCCCATCGAGAACAGCACCGAAATACTGGCTATCCACAATACAAGTGCCACGATGCCGACTCCCCTGTCCCTTGTTCTGATCTGGAAAATAAGCTTTATACCTCCGTATATTATCATTATTAGAGGAATAATTACTGCAAAGAACAGTGCAATCAGAATAATGGACAGGTTTACCGGATCAACAAACACAGACAGTAGCTGGCTGAGTGGAAAGATACTGCCATCGAACCAGCCAAATGAAAATATTGTAGATTTGAAAAAGAACACCCCAAGGAAGCTCATCAAAACAATAAATCCGGCAAAAACAAGTGCCACTCCAACCAGCACCAGTACAACCTTGGCAATTACAACCAAAATACGTCCAAATACCCTGAATATCTCTTCAATTGCCGATGTTGCCTGTTTGTAGCCCTCGCTCTTTTCAATATTCTTAAAATTGGATTTTACCCCTTCGTACTCCTGTTTTACGGTTTTTTCAATATTTGAGATAGTAACGTGCTCCCCCCGCATTTCAAGTTTCTGGGCTATCGATACCGCCTTTGGTATTGCTATCCACAGTACTATATATACAAGACCCCAGACTCCGTATCCGGCAATTAAAAGAACAACAAACAGAATTCTTAGAATTACCGGATCAATGCCAAAATAAGCACCAAGACCGCCACAAACACCACCGAATACGGCATTTTCCGGATCACGGTAGAGACGTTTGGCTCCCCTGCGGTATGACTTCTTCCCGCCGCCGGAAACAGTTTCACCCTCAATTTCCGAATCCTCTGCCTCTTCAACAAAATAGCTCGGATCACCCATAATGGCAGTTACCTCTGCCACATCTGCAAGGGTTATCACCTCTTTTTTCTGCTCTGTTACGCGCGACTGGAACAGTTCAGCTATGCGGGACTCAATATCTTCAATAATCTCTTTCCCCCCCTCCTTGTTGCTGAAATAGAGATCAACTGATTTAAGATAGCTTTTCAGCTTTTCATAGGCATCTTCGTCGATATGAAAAATGACACCGCTTATATTAATTTTTATTGCTTTCTTCATCTTACAATAATTTTATGAATTTGAAATACTGCGGTTACTGTTGATGGAGTCAACGGCAGACATCAGGTCCTGCCATGAGTTGTCCAGTTCATCAAGAAAAGTCTTACCCTTATCAGTAAGTGTATAGTACTTTCTCGGAGGTCCCTGCTGGGACTCTTCCCAGCGGTAGCTAAGTAATCCGGCATTTTTCTGCCGGGTCAACAGAGGATAAAGAGTACCTTCCACAACTATCATCTTTGCTTCCTTGAGCTCATTGATGATATCAGATGCATATGCGTCATTATTTGCAAGGATTGAAAGGATGCAGTACTCCAGGACCCCCTTCCTCATCTGCGCTTTAGTGTTTTCCAGGTTCATATTAAATAGATTCGGATTAATAAATCAGTTATCAGTATGCTTATTGTCAGTAAGCTGAATAATCGGATTTCCGAAATGATTCCTTCCCGGTAACCGGGGTGAGAGACTACAACCTCTCCTTGATTATTTTTGCCCTCCATGATCTTAAATTTTTAAGTTTTTTCTCACATTGTTGAATTCATCTTTAACGGCTCTGCCTATATTAGAAATGTTGACAGGCTCACCTCTCATTTCAAGTTTTTGTGCTGTCGTAACTGCCGGTGGTATAACCAGCCACAACAACAGATAAACCAAAAAGCCGGACAGGGCCATTATGGCAAGTATCACAAAAATGATCCTTATCCAGATTACATCGATACTCCAGTAAGTAGCCATACCACTACAGACACCACCCAGAACACGATTGTCTGTATCACGGTAGATCCTCCGGTTCTTTCTGCCGGCAGAGGATGAGGATTGAGACTGACCGTCGCCGCTGTTCTCTGCCGAATCGGCTATGTCGACGGGTTCTCCCATGATCTCAATTACCTTTTCCACATCTTTAAGTGTGACCGGCCTGTTGCCGGAGTTTTGCCCATCGGAAAATAGTTCTGCTATTCGCGATTCAATATCAGACATGATGTCCTGCCTTTCTCCTTCATCTGAAAAGTGACCCTCTATTTTATCAAGGTATTCCTTCAGAAGTTCATAAGCATCTTCATCAATACTGAAAACCACTCCACCAAGGTTTATTGTTATAGTTTTCTTCATTATTTAAACATTTTACAAGGTTGAGGTAATATGAAAAAGTTAAACTTAATAATACCTTTTATTACCCGCTTATATTTTATACAAAGATATGGTTTTTTTATATTACTATGCAATACATAGTACCATATTTTTTAAATTAATTTTTGATTTATTTTACTTCACTCTGTTTTACAGAGGGTTGCGTTTTCAAAAAAAATGATACTTTTGTGGTAGTTTTTGGTATATAATGGAAAATCTGTTATGAACGTCTACTCTGGAACAATAAAAAAGATGGCAACATCGCTGGAAGATATTGCCCGTTACAGTCTCACGGTAGGTGGTGACACCATAGATATGAACAATCTGCTGGGCTCGGAACTTTCGCTGGAATATCTAAAGGAGATTTATTGCATCGGTTGCGGCAGGAAAACCAGTAAGTCATTTGCACAGGGTTATTGCTACCCCTGCCTCCTGAATTCTCCTGAAACGGATAAATGCATCTTGCATCCGGAGCACTGCCAGGCGCATGAAGGAATATCACGTGATATGGAGTGGTCGCAAAAGCATTGCCTTCAGGATCACTTCGTTTACCTGTCCGACACCACAGGTCTGAAGGTAGGGGTTACAAGGGTGTCGCAAATACCGGCAAGATGGATAGACCAGGGAGCGACAAGAGCAATTAAAATTGCAAGGACCCCGAACAGGTATATTGCCGGGACAATTGAGGTATTTCTGAAAGATCACTTCAGGGATAAAACGAACTGGCGCAATATGCTGACCAACAAACAAGATGCTAAACCGGATCTTTTAAAGGAGAAAGAGCGCGCATTCGGGGTTTTGACAGAAGAGTTCAGGCAATATTTAATTGATGATAATGAGGTAACCTACGTCAATTTCCCCGTAAGGGAATACCCGGTTAAAGTAACGGCTCTCTCATTCGACAAAACACCTGAAATCGGGGGAACCCTTTTGGGGATAAAAGGACAATACCTGCTGCTTGACGGAGGGAGGGTTCTGAATATTCGGAAACACAACGGGTATAAGATCAACCTGTCCTGGCGCTGACAGGAAAACAGAACGGAATGTGAAGGCCGGCATGTTTTATAACATCCCGAGAGAGGACTTTTGTTAGGCGCTGTTAGTTCCAAAGTTTTATTTTTGCATGATTCTCGTTTTGATTTTATTGCCGAAGAACATATTACCAGTACCCGCGAGTCATGCAGATATGATCGAAGACAGGATCTGATAATCAACCGCAGCTCTGCTGCCGCATAAAATGAAAAAATAAAAAATATTCTAACATAAATTACCATTATTATGGAAAAATATCGAGTCAGAGAAATCCCCAGGAGAAAATTCTTGGAGATGAGTATGAAAGGGGGACTTATTGTTGCCGCAACTCCGGCGCTTATGAGTCACCTTGTTTCCTGCAGCACTCCGGCTGTATCGGGTCCCGGACTGGACATGGACAAGGCGTTGCTGGACAAGGTAATAGCCAGAGCGCTGGTACAGGGAGGAGATTTTGCCGATGTATACCTTGAAAACAGGGTATCAAGACAGATCATTATGGAGGAGTCCCTTTTCAGGAGCGGACTATATGGCATAGCTCAGGGAGCCGGGGTAAGGGTTGTCTCAGGCGACAAAACAGGGTTTGCATATACGGATGAGATAACCGAGGAGAACCTGCTCAGGGCTGCCGAGGTGGCATCTTATGTAGCACGTAACTCGTCGATAACTAATCCTGTAAATATTGCAGGAGCAGAGAGGGATTCGTTCGTAACTGTTCGTCGGCCTCTTCAGGATGTAGCCGACACAAAACGGATCGAAATAATGGAAAGAGCCAATCAGGCTGCAATGGATTACGATCCGAGGATAAAAATGGCCAAAATCGACTACTACGACCAGGTGCGGGGAAGGGTAATAGCCAACAGTGAGGGACTCTACCTTAAAGATGAGCTGCCACTGATGTTTTTCATAGTAGAGACCATGAGTGATGACGGAACTAACCGCCATATGTCACGCGAACGGATAAGCCAGCATTCCGGTTTTGAAATGTTTGAAAAATACACTCCCGAGTATGTTGCACAACGTGCCGCAAGGGAATCGATCGATATGCTTCACGCTGAAGATGCACCGGCAGGCATGATGGATGTGGTGATGGAGAATGGCTGGGGCGGCGTCCTTATACATGAAGCTGTTGGGCATCCGCTGGAAGCTGATAATATTGCCAAAGGGATAGGTGCCTTCACCGGTAAGGTGGGGCAGAAAGTGGCGACTGAGAATTTTACAATGGTAGATGACGGGACAATCCCGAATATGAGGGGTACCATCAACTTCGACGATGAAGGTACCCCGGCACAACGCAATGTGCTTATTGAAAAGGGTGTATTAAAGGGTTATATGACCGATATCCTCAGCTCAAAACAACTGGATATGGCCCGTACGGGTAACGGCCGGCGCGAATCATTCCGTAATATTCCCATCCCGAGAATGACCAACACTTTTATCGAAAACGGTACGGATAAACCGGAAGATATTCTTGCATCAACAAAAAGCGGACTATATGTGCAGAGCCTTTCCGGCGGAAGTGTAAATCCCGTAACCGGGGTATTCAACTTCACATGCCGTGAAGCATATATGATCGAAAACGGCAGGAAGACAACTCCCGTTAAGGGTGCTACCCTGATAGGTTCATGCATGGGGGTAATATCAAGTATTGACGCGGTTGGCGACGACCTGGACTTCGGACCGGGAATCTGCGGCAAGGGAGGACAATCGGCCGAAGTAAATGCCGGACAGCCTACCGTCAGGATAAGGGGTATAAATGTCGGCGGAAGCCGTGCCTAGTGTTGAACAATAAAAAAATATACATATGGACTATAAAGAATTTACAGTAAAGCTGGTCGATAAATGTCTCCGAATGGGGGCAGATGCGGCCGAGGTATACCTTCAGACAGGCAGGAACCTGTCGATACGGGTGCGCAACGCTGATATAGAGACCGTCCAGGAAGCCTCCTCAAGCGGAGTCGGTTTCAGGGTGATAGTTGATGGAAAAATGGGTTTCAGCCATTCTAATGATCTTAGTGAAAGAGCACTGGACGACACGATGAGCCGGGCGATAGCATTTGCCAGACTCACTACTCCCGATGAAAGCAATATCCTGCCTTCTGACATGGGATTTACTGATGTACAGGGACTTTATGATCCTGAGATTGCAAGGGTCAGCATGGACAGGAAAATTGAGATGGCTCTTGAAGTTGAAGAGCTGGCAATGAAAGATCCGAGAATAACTCACAGCTCGGGCTCTTCATTCGGAGAAAGAGAGGGAGAGGTGTTCATTGCCAATTCCAATGGCATTTCTAGTTCACACAAAGCTTCAATGTGCTCGGTTTATGTTGGAGTGGTAGCAGAGAAGGGCGACCAGAGAAGGACCGGCGGCGAATCATCATCCCGCAGATTCTTTTCAGATCTCGATCCTCTGGAGGAGATAGCCAGCAAAGCATCTCAAAAGGCATGGGAACTGCTTGATCCGCAAATGGTGAAGACCCAGCGAGCTGCCGTGATATTTGACCGAGATGTTGCACCATCATTGTTGCGTGGCATAATAACAGCAATAAACGGAGAACGGGTTCTTCAGGGGGCAAGTTTCCTGCAGAATTCAATGAACGAGCAGTTTGCCTCTTCACTGCTTACAATAACTGATGATGGTAC
>SKND01000267.1 GCA_007120695.1 Bacteroidales bacterium
AACATTGACACTGCCGTTGAATCAATCAAGAAGGGGGCCTACGATTTCATTGAGAAACCGCTCGATCTGAACAGGCTTCTTATAACCATAAGAAATGCCCTTGACAAATCCCATCTTATTACTGAGACCAAAGTACTAAAAAGGAAGGTGAGCAAAACATATGAGATGGTAGGCGAGTCACCTGCAATGAAGAAGGTAAAGGAGATGATAGACCGTGTGGCGCAAACCGATGCCAAGGTTCTCATTACCGGAAAGAACGGCACTGGCAAAGAGCTGGTGGCAAGGTGGCTTCATGAAAAGAGCAGCCGGGCTCCGCAACCCTTTATAGAGGTAAACTGTGCAGCAATTCCTTCCGAACTGATCGAAAGCGAGCTCTTTGGCCACGAAAAGGGGGCATTCACATCTGCTCACAAGGATAGAAAGGGAAAATTTGAACAGGCAAACAAAGGAACTATCTTTCTGGATGAGATTGGCGACATGAGTCTGCCGGCCCAGGCCAAGGTGCTAAGGGTACTGCAGGAAAACAAGCTCTCTCCGGTAGGAAGCGATAAGGACATCAGGGTTGATGTGAGAGTTATTGCAGCCACCAACAAGAACATGAAAGAGGAGATCGAGGCGAACCGTTTTCGGGAGGACCTGTACCACCGCCTGAGCGTCATACTGATACATGTTCCCTCACTTAACGAAAGGCTTGAAGATATTCCCCTGCTGGCAGAGCACTTTAACGAACAGATCTGCAGTGAATACGGTATGCAGAAAAAGAATATCGCCGATGATGCAATTCTGGAGCTTCAGAATATATCATGGACAGGCAACATACGGGAGTTCAGGAATGTTCTTGAAAGATTGATAATACTCTGCGACAAGGAGATAACCGGCAAGGATGTGGTGACTTACTCGCAGCCGATATCAAAAGAGGAGACATAAGAAAAGCAAGCCGGTAACAGAGAGTCAATTGGAAGCCAAAAAACAGGCAGTTATGAGAACCGAAAAAGATTTTCTCGGAGAACAGGTATTACCTGACAATGCGCTGTACGGCATTCATTCTCTGAGGGCAGCCGGTAACTTCCCCATTAAAATGGAGTTTCAAAAGGATTGGTACCGGGCACTGGGACAAACGAAGCTGGCGTGTTACCTGACCTGCCAGGCATTCATAAAAACTGCAAGATCAAAATACGGGAAGATCCCGGGTGCCTTTACAGTCATTAGCGATGATATTATCGGCAAAATGATCATCACGGCAGGAGAGGTTGCAGAAGGCAACTACTTTGACCACTTTATCGTTCCTGCCGTCCAGGGAGGAGCTGGAACAAGCATGAACATGAATATCAATGAGATCATTGCCAATGCCACCCTTCTTAAACTGGGATCCGTTCCGGGTAATTACACGCTGATCGATCCAATTGAACATGCCAACATATTCCAGTCCACCAACGATGTTGTTCCCACCTCTCTCAGGCTGGCTGCCATGAAACTACTGCTGCAGCTTGAGGAGGACATCAACAACCTGCGTTTTTCTGTTGAAAAGGTTGAATCCCGGTACCGGAACAACCTGCGAACAGCATACACCCAGATGCAGGAAGCCATACCCTCCTCGTGGGGGATGCTGCTGGGAGCCTATAACGAGGCTTTGTCGAGGGACTGGTGGAGGGTATCCAAGAGTCTTGAAAGAATAAAAACCGTCAATCTCGGCGGCAGTGCTGCAGGTACAGGGATAACCGTCCCCCGGTGGTTCATTATGGAGGTGGTGCCAGAATTGCAGAGGCTTACCGGTTTGCCGGTATCCCGTTCCGAAAACCTGTCGGATGCAACAAGCAATCACGACAGCCTCGTAGAGGTTCACGCAATACTTAAGGCTTTTGCCGTTAATCTTGAAAAGATGGTCTCCGATCTGAGACTACTTGCATCCGATATTTCCGGCAGTAAAGAGGTTTTTCTTCCTCAGTTGCAGGTCGGCAGTTCTGTAATGCCCGGTAAAGTGAATCCCGTGATACCGGAGTTCGTAATAAGCTCTGCACATAAGGTATATGCAAACGACCAGCTTATTACATCACTCACCGCCCAGGGTTGTCTTGACCTGAATGCCTACCTGCCGGTCATAGGCCACGCATTGCTTGAGAGCATCAGACTTCTGAGTGCCTCAGCTCAGAGCCTGACTAAAGGATTGTTCAGCGGGATCGAAATAAACAGTGATCTCTCCCGCAGCAGGCTATTCGGAAGCCCTGCAGTAACAACCGCCCTTGTGCCCTACATCGGATATAATAAATCAGCCCATCTGGCCAGGCTGATGAAAGAGAATGGCATCGATATCTTCTCTGCAAATAAAGAGCTGAAACTTATTGATGAAAGCCGGCTCAAATCCATTCTTAAACCCGGTAACCTGCTCAAAACAGGTTTCTCACTTGGAGATCTTGACACCAAAGAGAAATAAACAGGACCTTGCCCGATCATATCTGAAAAAAAAATTAATGTATATTTGATAAATGCAAAAAATTTTCCGCATTCTCCTGTTGCTATCACTCATCTTTTTTGCCTGGTATCTCTACCGTGCCGATTACCTGGTTTTTGACAAAATTAGTTTTAACTGGCTGCGACTCTCCTTATCTCTCTTTTTTCTCTTTGCAGGTTTCCTGGGAGTATGCCTTAGCTGGGGCATTGCACTAAGGTTAAGGGGGAATCCCGTCAGATTTTCCGATGCAGTTATATCACAGGGGATCTATATCTTTTCGAAATACATCCCGGGCAAGCTGTGGGTCATTCTCGGGCGTGCCTCATATTTCAGTAATGACAAGACCCGGCTCAGGTCCCTGTCAATGATTTCGCTGCAGGAACAGTTGATTTTTTTGTTTTGGGGACTCGTACTGAGTCTTCCACCGACCCTTTTCATAACTCAGCGGCCATGGATCGGCATGATCATCTGTGCCGGAATATTGCTGCTGGCCTTCCTGCTGTTTTCAGGCTGGTTTCACAGGCTCTCTTCGGGACTGCTGCAGCGGATCTTCAAAAGGGACTTTGACTTCAGGCCAATGGAATTATCATTTTTTTTAAAAGTCAGTGCCCCCGTCCTACTGTTCTGGATGCTATGGTCGGCCGGGTTCTGGTTACTCATGTTGTCAATGTACGACGGCATCCCTTCGATCCTGGCCCTCACCTTCCCTGCCGGGATGACTTACGGGTTTATGGTGATCTTTATGCCGGCAGGAATAGGAGTTCGAGAGGGGATACTCGCCTCCTTCCTCATTGCCGGGGGACTTTCTCCCGGGAGTGCCTTCACCATTTCGGTAATATCCAGATTCTGGTTTGTATCCGGTGAGATATTCCTGTTTTTACTTTCGTGGATAATGAAGCTCACCGGTGGTAAAGATGCTGGTTATCCTGAATATCCATCCACATAGCAAATAAAAAGCACTGCATAGAGCTTATTATCAAAAACATGAACATTATCGAGTTAAGTATGGGTCTCTCTCCCGCAGGTCCTGTAAGATAGAACGACAGGATCCTGAAGGCAAACGGGATACTTATAAAAAAGAGGATAAACCCCATATTATAAAGAATGAACAGCGGATGGAAGTCCCTGATAAAATATTTAAGCCACAGTCTCCTGAAAAAGGATCTTAACAAAAGCAATGACACCCGGGGAATTACCTTTGAGATCTTCATTTTCGATTTCTCGCCAATTCCGTATACCGGTTTTATCTCAACCTCTTTTATGGTGCAGAGTGCAATGTTGAGTTTTACAAGCATATCGTTGGGCATCCCGTAACCTCTATAAATTTTGTGCAGGGAAATGGCATTTAGCGCCTTTGCCGATATAGCCGTATACCCTGTCTGTGCGTCCGATACCGACCAGTATCCGGAGGCCAGCTTTGTCAGGATGGAGAGCACCGAATTGCCGAAAAACCTGGTGGCCGGTATTACCAGTTCAGAACTCCGGTGAATCAGCCTGTTCCCTTTCACATAATCAATGCCCTCAACAACAACAGGCATGCAGAGACTTTCCAGTTCGGCAGGATCCATCTGTCCGTCGCCGGCCATCACAGCCGTACAGTCAATACCATGGTCTTTGCACCATTTGTAACCCCTGGCTATGGCTGCGCCTACTCCGCTGTTTTTATACATATTGATCAGGATAACCCTCTCCCTCTCCGGATCGCTGTTGACTACCTCCGAGGGTTCAAAATACCTGATCTCCTCAGCCGTCTGTCTCTGCAATTCCCTGTTGGCCCCCTGGTACCTCCCGACAATTTCCAGCGATGTTACATTCCTGATTACCTTGCCGTCATTCCGGCCGTTATTCAAATACCGGGAAACTATCTCTCCGGTCCGGTCGGTTGAGCAGTCGTTTACCACCACAATCCTGTCGACAAATCCGGGCATGTGGTCTATAACATCGCAAATCTGCGACTCTTCGTTGAAGGCAGGCACAACAACAGCTACAGTTTTATTTTGAATCATTATCTCTGGTTTTCGTAAATCCACACCGCATCGATCTTAATCATGGAATCAAATGGTATTTTGTTTTCAGCTGCTTTCACCCTGATATAATCTTTCATCTGCAAACTCTCCTCCATCTCTTTCATGATCAGCTCCAGCGCCCACTCCCTTTCATGGTGCTCCCTCCCAATGGATTCGAACCTCCCGGCAGCTTCATTTTCAAGCATCTCTCCGGTGTCCGCTCCATCATACCGGGGCAGGGAGTGGAGACTATCCAGAAGCCCGGGCTCATTTTCCATGCTCTCCATGATCCATATTATCAGCTCCTGGTCGGAGGGAGACCGCCTCCAGTCGTCCTTTTCATCCTTTAACTGTTGCTCCGGAGCTATTGCCTTGTAAATACCCTGCCTTGCAAGATCATGATCAGGTATGGTGACCAACTCCCAGAACCTGCCAGTGGGATGAAGCTTCAAAAATGTCTCCCGGTAAGTTTCGGGATTCATCCACCACCAGTGAATCGCATTATTAACATACTGCCTGGTCTGGAAAAGGTTGTAAAATATCAGTAGAGTCATGGCTCCTGCAAGGATAATCCGCAGCAGTATACGCCTGTGCCGGAGGGTGAAATCAAGAAAGGCGGCAAATGGTATAGCCAGCAGCGCATAGGAATCGACAAAAGACCTTAGTCCGAAGCCTCCTCCATACCACCAGTTCCACCATGAGGAGAGAATATAGATATTCAGCACCATAAAAACTGTTACGGCAGCAGCCATGGCTTCCCGCCTGACGATCAATAGAATTATCCCCGAAAGGGAAAAAAGCATTATCGGCGTATAAACCAGCCACCCCTTTTTTATGCTAAAGAGAATATTGAATATTTGCGGGTTACCGAAAAAAAACCTGCCTCCCAGCTCCCCGTAGGAAAAGTAAAAGAGCTGCCCCGACACACGGTGCCAATAGATGAACTGGGGCACCCATACCAGGATAAAAGAGAGGGTCATTATAACTATCCAGCTGTAATGTTTCGCAAAAAATACCACCCTCTTCCTAAGATCTTTAATGTTGGTTATATCCCAGAGGAAGAAGATCAGCAACACTATGATATTAACGGGCCTGATAAGAGTTATCAG
>SKND01000095.1 GCA_007120695.1 Bacteroidales bacterium
GTTTGGTTTGGTTTGGTTTGGTTTGGTGAATCCCTTTATTAATAAAATTAAATTTAGCAAAAATAAAACTCAGGAACAATTCATTTGACGGAAAATACCATTGAAGGAATTCGCAAGCCGCCCATTGAAAGTATTGCCAGTTTTATGTCACACTTCACAGAGGCAAAGTGTTAGTTGAATCTGCGGATCCATGATAATGATTATTTCAATGCTTTTGGTGGTAGCCCCTGTGACTGGCTTAGTCCGCAAAACCCTGATCTATGGCAGGAAGCTGATGGTACTATTATTAATAATGTATGCCCTGCAGGGTGGGGTTGCCAACAGATAAAGAACTTGATTAAGAACGTCAAAGATGGAACAATAAAAATGCAACCGGAGCTTTTGCCTCGCCGCTTAAATTGCCTGTGGCGGGCGGCCGCGGCGACAGCAGTGGTTGGATCTTCGGTGTCGACTCCTGCGGCATCTATTGGTCAAGTAATGTTTATAGTTCCGGTGTGCACTACATGCACTTCCATATGAGTGGTGCCCGCATGGATAACTGCTTCCGTTTGTAGGTCCACTCTACCACAGACCCGTCTAAGAAAGTGGTTATTTATTTTTTAAAGCTTCAGATAGTAATGATTTTTTGATTATATTTATTGATTACAATTCGATAATCATTTTAACCTTTATCCTAAATCAAAATCAGAGCCTATGAGGATAACCTGAATTAAAAATCGGGTTAGATTCCACTACTTAACCTGGTTAAAAACATCCCTAATCCTGTTAATATTAATCATTATTGAGATTAACAGTAATGGTTAATTATTAAAAATTTAAAACTATTATTAATATGAAAAAAAAGCTAACCTTTGCCTTTTTTCTTAAAAAAATACTTATACCTATGAAACTGGCAATAATTTTTATGCTTTTCTGTTCCCTGCAGTTATCGGCTTCGGCGACCATGCATGGGCAAGAAGAAACTTCGCAAACAGATAATGCTTCCGTATTATTTAATAACGAGGCATTTGCTTCCCTTTATAAGGTAACAGATTTAACTGTTGATAACAGGGAGACCAAAGAGACTGTGAATGAATTGCAACAGCAGATCACCGGGACTGTGACTGACGGGGCGGACGGGCAACCATTGCCTGGTGTATCCATTGTAATACAGGGCACAACTACCGGCACTGTTACCGATATAAACGGAAGGTACTCTTTTACTGTACCCGATGAAGATGCAATATTGGTATTTTCATTTATAGGGTATAGCACACAATTAATACCTGTTGATGGCAGGTCTGTTATAGATATAGAGCTCATGATGGAGTTACAGGCGCTGGATGAGGTTGTTGTAATCGGCTATGGAACAGTTCGCCGAAGCGACCTTACGGGTGCAGTGTCACAAATTTCTTCCGATGATTTTGAAAGGGTTCCTGCTACAACGCCGCTGATGTCATTGCAGGGCAGGGCACCGGGATTGCGTATAACTCCAAACTCCGGAGAACCCGGAGCTTCTGCAAGCATACGTATTCGTGGTGAGCAATCAATAAGTGGTACAAATTCGCCGATATTCGTCGTAGATGGAACGATTACCACAAA
This sequence comes from Bacteroidales bacterium, assembly GCA_007120695.1. GTDB lineage: Bacteria > Bacteroidota > Bacteroidia > Bacteroidales > PUMT01 > PXAP01. Next base: position 1,582 of record SKND01000095.1, read on the forward strand.
TATAGATAATCTTAATCCTCAGGATATTGCATCTGTTTCTGTTCTTAAAGATGCGTCTGTTGTTGCAATTTATGGTTCACGTGCAGCTAACGGGGTTATTGTAGTAGAAACGAAGAGGGGCCGGGCAGGCTTAGAACCTACGATTACTTTCAGTACTTATCAGGGTATCCAGACTACAAGCAATCTTGGTGTAGACTTATTAAATGCCGATGAGTGGCTTGAGATTTTTACCGAAGCTCATATCAATGCCGGTATATCGCCAAACTGGGATGACCAGACACTGGCAATGTATGCAGGTGTCGACACCGACTGGCTTGATGCAGTAATGCGTACCGGCCGTTTATCAAATTATAATCTTTCAGTTTCGGGTGGCTCAGAAAGATCAAATTATTTTGTTTCCGCCAGCTATACAGACAATCTTGGTATGGTGGAAGGATTAGCCTATAACAGGTTCAATCTGAGACTTAATACTGACCATAATGTAAGAGACTGGATCAAGTTTGGTAACTCGCTGAATATTTTTGCGGGAAACCAGGACAGGGCTTTTTCAAATTCACACCATCCCTATACCAGGGCTCTCCAGAAAGTACCTCTTACCAGGATGTATGAAGATGACGGGGGCTGGGGCATAATTCGTAATACAACCCTGGAACATATGCACGCCAATGCTTTATGGGTAGCCGAAAATATGCTTAACCGCCAGGAAGACAAAGGATTAATCGGAAACCTGTACTTAACTTTGTCTCTTCTTGAAGGTTTGGAATTTACCACCAGGGCAAATATGGAATGGACAAATGATTTCCGCTCAATATTTGATGCAGGTGTTGATCCATCATACTTATGGGAAGGCAGTAACATAAACCAGGTTACCAAGGATAACCGTGAAAATCTACATTGGATAACCGACTTTTTGCTTAATTATGAAAGAACCTTTGCAGAAAACCACAACGTATCTGCCCTTTTGGGATATTCATTAGAAGAGAATAAATATGAAAGGCTTCAGGGAAGCCGTACAGGGACACCCAATAATGCTATCAGATTTCTCAGTGCCGGCAATCCTGATTCCCAGCTTAACCTGAATCAGTATTCAGATTGGGCATTTGCTTCAACGTTTGGGCGTCTAGGTTATAATTTTATGAACAAATATATTATATCCGGAACTGTGAGGCGTGACGGAACTTCCCGTTTGGACGCAGCGAACAGATATGGTGTATTCCCTTCTGTTTCCGTGGCATGGCGTATAGCCCAGGAGAATTTCATGGATTCCTTTGACTGGCTTAATGAAATGAAACTGCGAGCCAGCTGGGGTACTGTTGGAAATGTGATGAGTATCAGCACATATGGAACCAAGTCAGCCCTCTCTCAATGGAATTATGTGCTTAACCAGGCGCCTGCACAGGGTTTTACACTGGCATCGGCTGTTAATACCGACCTGGTTTGGGAAAGTACCGAGAAAAAGAATATAGGGTTTGATGTTACCGTGCTGAACAGCAAGTTGTATTTAATAAGTGATTTCTTTATTGAAGACACATACGACCTTCTTTTTACCCAGCCTATTCCCAACTCCACCGGTCTGGCCGGCAGTCCGTTTATAAATGCCGGACAAGTGCGTAATACAGGTGCTGAATTTGAGCTTGGGTACAGGGAAAGGAGAGGGGACTGGTATTATAGTGGAAGTGTGAATTTGACAAATGTTAAAAATGAAGTTATTGATCTGGAAGGCAGAGATCTCAGAACTTCAGGAATTGTTGAGGGCTATCCGCTGAGATCTTATTTTGGTTATAAAACTAACGGATTGATAAGAACTGAGGCTGATCTGAATAATCATCCTCACTATGGATCCAAGGGTATTGGCGATATCTGGATTCTTGATGTTGACGGGACCGATGATGATGGCAACCTGACCGGAGCTCCTGACGGGGTTGTTAATGCCAATGACCGTACGATACTTGGCGACCGTTACCCTACCCTGGTATACGGAGCTATGGGTACGCTGGGTTATAAAGACTTTACTCTTCAAATGCAGCTGCAGGGTGTTCAGGGTGCACTGAGATATCTTCGCGGCGGACTGAATGATGGTTTAATTCATTACTTTACCCGCTGGGCCATGAACCATGACCGGCTTATCATGGACCGCTTTCATCCTGAAAAAAATCCGGATGGTGAGTATCCAAGGGTGCACCAGGGAGATGCAGGTAATAACCTTATGTTTTCGGACTTCTGGTTAAGAGATGCTTCCTTCCTGCGTATAAGTAATGTAAACCTTAATTACAGCTTACCTCAATCCTTCACTCAAACGGTTGGTATTGGTGCTATGTCGGCATACATAAGTGTTCAGAATCTTTACACATTTACCAAATTTTACGGACCGGAAGTTGACTCCAATACCGATGTCCTGACCGGTGTGCCTCAACCCAGAACGTGGACAATTGGATTGCAGGCAACCTTTTAAGAGATTTAATTTGAAAATTTAAAAACGAGTAAAGATGAAAAATACCTTATATAAATTATTTACCATTTTTTTAATGGGAGGAATTATTTTCTTCACCTCATGTGAAGAGGATTTCCTGGATCGGTACCCATTGGACACTCCCTCTCCGGAGGTATTCTTTGAAAATGAAGCATCTGCCAAAATGGCGGTCGTTGCAGCCTATCACCCGTGGACCAGGAGTGCCAATATGTTCCAGCGTGACCTTGTAATTATGTTTGACGCTTTGACGGATGACAGTTACTGGAGACCATCAAGGGCAGCATCTATACGGTTTTCGCAGTGGAACATACAATCAAATGACGGTACTGCCAATAGTTACTGGCAATTAGTTTTTAGAAGTGTGAACGCTGCAAATTTTGCCATCCGGGAAATACCAAGCTTGCTGGACAAGGGATTAAGCCAGTCTCAGATAGATCCCTATATAGGAGAAGCTCACTTTATGAGGGGTTTTAGCTACCTTTTCCTTGCAACATTTTTTGGAGAAGTACCACTTATCGACAGACCTCTTGCTTCATTTGATGAGTTTTCACAACCCAGGGCTCCACTTGATGATATTTACGGCCAGATAATCTCTGATTTTACAATTGCGAGAGATTTATTACCCGAGCAGTGGCCCGGATCGCAAACTGGCAGTGCAACAAAAGCAGCGGCTGCTGCATATCTTGCCAAGGCCTATTTGTATACTGAACAATGGGGACTGGCGGAAACTGCTGCACGTAATGCAATCAATATTGCCGAAGGATCAGGGTACTATCTTATTGATGACTATGAGTCAATATTTGATATTAATAACGAAGCAAACCCTGAATTGCTCTTTTACATTTCCTATATTGATAATAGTCCCGATTTTGGATCCAATGCTTATGTGCAGAGGATTACACGCGACATTGTTCCTCAATTTATACATGTATACGGAGTGGCCGGATGGGGCTATGCTCTGCCAATGCGGGATCTTTATGACGCCTATGAAGAAGGTGATCCAAGGCGTGATTACACCATTCATTCACCGGGCAATACTTATGGTATTTATGCAGGAGGTGAACCTTTTACTTATACGCACAGGACATTTGATGAAAACGGTGAGGCTGTGAGCTATGAGAAAGTATATGTTGACGGCGACCCGATCGATTATGATTACAGGTGGTCACCTACCGGGATGAATGTCAAGAAATCAACCTACAACCTGGCACACCTGGCAGATGAACGCTGGGGGGGACTCGATGTTCCACTTATGCGTATGGCTGATCTGTACCTTATTCTTGCCGAAGCACTGGCAGAGCAGGGAGATAATGAGGCATTAACCTGGGTCAACAGGGTGCGTGCAAGACCTTCGGTGGATATGCCCCCAAAGACAACCGGTGACGGGTCACTTGTTGATCTTGTAAGGCATGAACGCCGGGTTGAGCTTGCTATGGAGGGACAGCGTCTTTGGGATCTTATGCGATGGGGAACTATTAAAGAGACATTTGGTGATGGAACAAAGGTCAAA
>SKND01000066.1 GCA_007120695.1 Bacteroidales bacterium
CACCTCCATGATACGGGTTTTCATGAAAGAGAGTTCATTGCGCAGCACAGGTGAGGTAAGATAAACATAAAACACCCCGTTGCGGATATAGATCTTTTCGGTTTGCCGTGCTATGGTTGGTCCTACAATTGAAGGCCATGCGTTAATTATCCGGGCTTCCGACACCTTCTTGTCCAGCCGGAACTCCTTCAGGTAATCGGTTATAACTTCTCCTATATATAAGGCAGAGCTATCGGACTATCGGTAAAAGTTTTTCTCTAAGCTTTTCGAGTGCTATTGATATTTGCCTCTGAACGGTGTTTTGCGATATGTTTAGTTTTTGAGCTATTTCAGAGTATTTAAGTCCTTCTTCCCTGTGAAGAAGAAATATCTCCCTGCATTTATCGGGCAGTGAACTGAGAGCATCTTGCAGACTGTTTTCCATCTCTTCGGAAATAAGGATCGATGAGCCGTCTTCCTGGCTTATCTGGAGATAGAATACCGCTTTACGGAGCTGCATAGATCTTTCAGAACTGTATTTTCTTTCAACCAGCTGGTGTTTAAGGTGATTGATCGAACTGTTTCTCACTGCAGAAGAGAGGTAGGAGTGCAGGCTGCCTCTTATATTTATCTTTTTCCGGCTTTCCCATAACTTTAAAAAGGTTTCCTGTACTATCTCTTCTGCTATCTCAGCCGTACCGGTATATCTTGTGGCAATAACGCAAAGAGGTGAGTAAAAGCGATGATAAGCCCGCCCGAAGGCCCTGGTATCACCGTTTTTTATTCCTTCTTTTACTTTGTCTTCCCACTCCTTGTTATGCATACTTTAGCACATGCGGGTTTAAAATTATGTTTTCCGAATACAATTTTAACAAATATTAACTTCATTAAATAATTTGCATTAACATGTTTTAATGGAAGAGAAGAAAAACATTTTGACCTGATGACGTTTCTTCACCTGGTTGTAATCATAATTAAAGGGTTTTAAAGATATATTGCTTTTTAATACTTCAGCTTAACATTGAAGTTGTTGCCCCTTACAATCCAGCAGGGCTGGTCACATCTGGCACGAACCTTTTCCGTTCTGACAAAGTTTCCGTCAATGGCTGTGATATTATAATAGGTGCGGTCTGGTATGCCTCCGTAATAGGTGGCAGTTACAGTATAGTATTCGTTTACGGGGAGCACGGTTCTGAATGACTCGGTTCTGGCTGTATCTGTCAGGATTAGTATCTCTTCTTCTATTCTGCCGCTGTAAAAATTCAGCACCACAAAGTTGTTTACATTATTAATGGTCACTTTAACGTTGATTTCCGCCATTGCCGGCTCATTCGTATAGCATTCAGAGCAGTCAGGAAATCCCCATTCTTCCGGATTGCAGGAAAAGGAAATAAACATTATCAAGCCTGCAGTAAAAATGAGCCTGATCCTGCTTAGTAGCTGACGCAAATTCTCTGCCGGTTGTATTGCCGGCAGTTTAAGCTCCATTTTTAGATACCTGTATTTTATCTTCGAAAACTGCATCTTTACCAGTATGTTGTTCTGTAAATAAGCGGGTCTTTTTTAAATGAAAACCGGATTCCGGCACCAACAGTTAATCTGTGTGCGGACTTTTCTATTATGTTAAGCTGAAGGTATTCATAACCGATCTTATAAAACCACCAGCTTCCCTGATTGAAATAGCCTGCTGAAGGTACCAGGTGCCAGTCCGGTTTGGGATACCTGTATGTACCCCAGTAACGGCCTTTGGAATACATCACCTTTAATCCTGCATAAAAACCACGTTCATTTAATCTGAAGTAATTCATTACCGGGAATTGCATTGCTACACCTCCGTAAAAAAGGTGACGCTGTTCCCATAACTGGTCATGCCAGTTCTCGCTGTATTCCACAAGCACAGCTCTTCTTACCGGTCTTGTTAACCAGCCTGCCGATACATGAAGATCATATTTATTATCCTCAAGGGCAACCTGCACACCGTTAAAATAATCGCCCCCGTTTACCATTGCATTTACTGAAAACTTAATTATGCTGAAATCCGGAATTATATTCCTCCTGACGCCATGATTTTGCATAAGTTCTATCAGTTCGTCATTTCCTTGCCACATGGCGAGGTTCATCAGGTTGTCCGTTCCGGAAATTTTTACTTTAGGGTCAGCACCCAGTTCAATCAGGTGGGCCGCTATCCCGGGACGGTCATTTGCAATTGCAATAGCCAGGGTCGAAAGACCGTCAGTGGTTGTCAGGTTTATTGCGGCACCGTTTTCCATCAGATATTCTGCCATCTCCTGGCGCCCCAGCTGAACTGCCATCATCAAAGGTGTGAACCCGAAATCATCCTGGTGGTTGATATCAGCTCCATATTCAAGAAGCAGCCATGCAATGTCAGGTTGCGAGTATATGGCCGCTGCATGCAATGCCGTGGCTCCCTCAAGATCGGTAATGTCCGGATCGGCTCCGAACATCAGTAACAACTCTGTAACTTCAAACAGATCATAGGATGATGCATGCATCAGTGGAGTGATTCCCCTGTCGTCGGCGATCCCGGCATCTGCTCCGTTCTGGAGAAGGTATAGTGCCACTTCATAATGATCATTCCTTGCTGCTCCTGCAAGAGCGGTAATACCGTTCAGTGGGACAGCATCAATCTCTGCCCCGTTTTCAACCAGTAGTTCCACAATATCAGAATAACCGTTACTGGCAGCATACATAAGAGCCGTTACACCGTCACCTGTCGTATGGTTTACATCCAGTCCCCGATCTATAAGCAGTTTAACGCTGTCAAAATCTCCCTGTTCTGCTGCCATTATCAGTATCAGGCTGGAGTCAGGCTCTTCCTGCTCACCGGGATCCACAACCTTTATTTGCCCGAAAGGCATAGTTATTGTCAATTGTGAATAGACAGGGAGATATATCAGCAAAAGTAACAGGTAAGCAATCGGTGTAATTTTCAACATGTTCTCGATGAATAGGCTTTTATTTCTTGTATATGTAAGCCGGACTGCTAAAATATATCTTTTTTAGTTAATTAGAATAAAAATATTGCTTTGGTTATAATTTTATACTTTTATGGCACAAAAATAATTCCAGTTTAATAAAAGTGATGTTATGCAGTATGATTTTGACCGTATAACCGACCGGAAAGGAACAGGTTCGGTGAAGGTTGATGCGATAAAGGCCTATTTTGGCAAGGAGGACCTTATACCCATGTGGGTTGCTGATATGGATTTCAGGGTCCCTGACTGTGTTGTTTCGGCAATTAAAAAGCGTGCAGATCATGGGATATTTGGTTATCCTGTTATCACTTCAGGTTTTTACGAATCCATAGTCGGGTGGATGGAAAGCCGGCACGGATGGGAAGTCAGTCCGGACTCCATACTATTTAGTCCCGGTATAGTGCCTGCCCTGACGATGGCTGTCATGGTCTACACTGAACCCGGTGAAAAGGTACTCCTGCAGTCTCCGGTTTACCCGCCTTTCTTTTCATCGATAAAGGACAATGACAGGGTTCTGGTGAATAACATGCTTAAGGAAGTCAGTGGAAGTTATACTATAGATTATGATGATCTGGAGACAAAACTGTCACAGGGCGTCAAACTAATGTTTTTCTGCAATCCGCATAATCCGGTTGGCCGGGTATGGACAACAGGGGAGGTGCAAAAGGTTGTGGAGCTTTGTCAAAAATATGGTGTAATACTTATTTCCGATGAGATTCATTCTGATCTTATTTTCCCGGGGCACACCCATATCCCTGCGGCAACAACTCCTGCCGGTTCGGAAAACCTGGTAATCTGCATGGCCCCGAGCAAGACATTCAATCTCGCTGGAATGGCATCTGCATTTCTTGTAATTCCGGACCCGGAGTTGCGTAACAAGATGAAAAAGATACTTGAAAATCTACATATTCACTATGGTACCATATTTGGTCTTACCGCACTGCAGGCAGCCTATGAGGGTGGAGCTGACTGGCTCGGTTCACTGATGGATTACCTGAAGGTTAACCTGGATACTGCGGTTGAATTTTTTAGCAAAGAGATGCGCGGCATACGTCCTGTTGTTCCCGAAGGCACATATCTTGTCTGGCTGGATTGCAGGGAAATGGGACTAAATGACCTGAAGCTGAAGAGGTTTTTCATTGAGAAAGCCGGTGTAGCCATGAACCCGGGGCCTGTTTTTGGAGATGGAGGGTCGGGTTTTCACAGGATGAACATCGGTTGTCCGCGCAGTACATTACTGGAAGTGCTTGACAGGATAAAATCTGCACGGGATAGGGGGTGATCACTATAGCGAACGACTGGCACAGGTCAGTTTTGATCACTATAGCGAACGACTGGCACAGGTCAGTTTTGATCACTGTTGCGAATTACAGGTACAGGTCAGTTTTGATCATCGTCTTTATTTTCAAGCAGATCCGGCCGCAGCCTCCGGGTCCTCTCAATGGATTGTTCCATCTTCCATTCATTGATCTTCTTCTCATTACCTGAAAGCAAAATGGAAGGCACCTCCCAATCCTTATACTTTGCAGGCCTGGTATAGACCGGGGGGGCCAGCAGATTATCCTGGAATGAATCAGTAAGTGCACTGGTCTCGTCCGAAATGGCACCTGGAAGAAGCCGGACAATACAATCGGCGATAACTGCGGCTGCCAGTTCTCCTCCTGTCATCACATAATCTCCCAGTGATATCTCCCTTGTAACCAGGTGGTCGCGCACTCGCTGGTCGATTCCCTTGTAGTGACCGCAGATTAGAATAATGGATTGCAATGTCGAGAGGCTGTTTGCAATTTTCTGGTTGAATCTTTCCCCGTCGGGCGACATGTATATTACCTCATCATAGCTCCTCTCTTTCTTAAGCTTCCCGATTGCCCTGTCCACCGGCTCTATCATCATCACCATGCCGGCATCTCCGCTGTATGCATAGTCATCCACCCGCCTGTGTTTATCGGTGCTGTAATCTCTTATATTATGTACATAAATTTCAGCCAGTCCTTTGTCAATGGCCCTTTTAAGTATGGAATGGTTGACCGGACCGTCAAGAAGTCCGGGCAGTATTGTAAGTATATCAATGCGCATTGCCTTTTTGCGGCTAATTTAAGATAAAATCATGATCTTTGCCTGCGCAACGGTTATATCTTGCCGTTATTGAAATGTTTTAAGGTAATAATTAGGTCGGGTATTACATGGTAAATATATATTTTCGTACTTTTGAAACCGTTATATTAAAAGGTTATCTTTAACGCAAAGATAAAGTGAACTGTAAAAACAACCTCGTATGGATACGAAGGATTTAAATGGACCTGCTCCTGAGGAGCAATCCGGTAAACAAGAAACACATACCGGAAATACGGAGAATCAGGCAGACATCAACAAGCAGAAAGAACAGGAAGATGTGAACAACGAATCTGCCGGTGATACTGAAACACCTGAAAGAAAAGACCTGCAATCTGAAGAGACAGCTGAGCCGGATGCCGAAAAAGCACCTGTTGAAGATGCTGACAAACCGGAGGTTACTTCCGATCCGAAAGGTGCTGAGGATAATACCACTTTCGTGGAAAAAGACGAATCGGCCGGA
>SKND01000251.1 GCA_007120695.1 Bacteroidales bacterium
ATTATAACGTCTCACAAACTCTTCAGCATTATCTCCCTGCATCAATACAATTTCCTTATCTTCCAGATCTTCCACTGAACTGATACCGGTAGTTCCTCTTCTTACAAATACAGCACCATGCAGCGACATATACGGCAGCGTGAAGTCGAACAATTCCTCCCTTTCGGGAGTCCTTCCAACCAGGGGCAGCGCATCAATCTCGCCAGTTGCAAGATCTTCCATGATCCGGCTCCAGATATCTATCCTGATCTCAACTTCCAGTCCGACAGCAGCAGCGGCGGCCTTAAACAGATCGACCGAAAAACCGTCGGCGTTTCCGTTATCATCTAAAATACAATAGGGAGGATAGTCAGGTTCAGATCCAATGACTATTGTATCAGTCCCATAGAAGTGGTCGGGATAAACAACATTATTCTGCGCAAAAAGCCCCTTTCCTGTGAGCATCTGAGCAAGAAACAATAAAAAATATATTTTAGGGAATCTCATAATTCGGCAATAATGACTGTTCTGCACCTTATCTGAAGCCCTTTAAAACCTCTTAACCGCATCATAAAGCATCTATATACGAAACTCACGGTCAATTGTTGCCCAATAATTAGAATTCTATAGTATAAATTGCATAGATGGAACCTATATTTATTCATATAAACATATAGATATTCCTCTAATAATCCAAATGCAGCCCGGTAAGCGCATAATTATTAGTTGCAACCTGGTACGTGTATATTCAAGGATTATTTACTCAGCACATAAATAAAATACAGGTACTTGCCGGAATTGTACCTGTGGTAGGTTGTAGAACCGATCGTTCCGGCAAAATTCAATGATGTATTCTCTAAAAACGGGGGGACAAGTCGTTTTACCAGGTCTCTTTTTCTCGCATCATCAGCTTCGAGGGCATTTACGACGCTATCATTAATTAGCTCATAATGTAATACTTCAAACCCTGAGTTACTTATATCGTCCTTCATTTTCGCCATTTTGTGGTCATGCCTGAAATCAGCCAGCAGCAAATAACCTCCGCTTTTTAAAATGCGGTGTACTTCAGAGAGGAATTTACTAAAAAGCAAATACCTGTGTGAAGATTCAACATTTAACACTATATCAAAAGCATTCTTTTCAAAAGGCAGCTCTTGTGCATTTCCCTGGATGAAAGTCAGCCCCTCCTGGTTATAATGACTGTTGCAAAAATCAACAGCTTTCCGGTTCAGGTCCAATCCTGCCGATCTTAGGGGTTTAAATGTTTTATGTACATAAGATAACCCTCCTCCGCGACCGCAACCTATTTCGCAAATTTTTTTATCTGCCAGTTCAGCAAATGAGACCAATTTGTTATACAACTGTATCGAATACCTGTTTTTTTCATCCTCTTCAGAGAGATCTGTTTTTTCATTATCGTTATGGTACCCGAAATTCATAAACAAAATCTCCTTACGCCTGTCTATTTTGCTAATATACCAGTACCATTTTCTAAAGATCCAGGCTTCTATAAATCTGTACATATCCGGATTTTTTTCAAAAATACTTTTTTTAGACTTTTCTGAAAAGTTTCATCTGATGTATATAGCTAAAAATGATTTTTCGCAGCTTTTTCAGAAATCAGATTTGTAACCAGGGTTGGCAGGTTTTCCGGATCCCCCTTCCGGGGAAAGTAACGGCAATCCGCTCCTGTCACAAATTATCAATATCCCTGTGGTAATCCTGCAGCGATTTAACCTTATAGCTTCCGTTCAGGCGCTCCCTTATCCCCTCTGCCGCAGCATAAGCGGCTGCAGTTGTGGTTATATAGGGTATATTGTGCTTTATCGCAGATTTGCGGATGTAGGAATCGTCATATTCGCTCAGCCTGCCGGCCGGTGTGTTAATGACAAGGTCAATATGCCCGTCAACCAGGGCGTCATTGATATTGGGACGATTCTCGTGCAGTTTGTTAATAAACAGTGCCTGGATATTATTAGCTTCAAGAAATTCTTTCGTGCCTGCTGTTGCCATGATCCTGAATCCCAACTGGCGGAAATTCCGTGCTGTTTTAAGGATCTTTTCCTTATCTCGGTCGGCTATTGTAATTAATACCGTTCCTGAGACAGGGAGTGGTGTTTTAGTGGCTTCCTGCGATTTAAAGAAAGCCATCCCGAAGTTATCTGCCATTCCCAGCACCTCTCCGGTAGAACGCATTTCCGGACCCAGCACGGGATCTACATCAGGAAACATATTGAACGGGAATACAGATTCCTTAACGCCGTAATGTTTGATTTCCTGTTTTTTAAGATTGAAGTCGCCGAGCTTCTTACCAAGCATGATCCGGGTGGCAATCTTAGCCATAGGTATGTTGCAGATCTTTGAGACAAGCGGAACAGTTCGTGAAGCACGCGGATTGGCCTCAAGGATGTAGACCACATCTTTGTATATGGCATACTGGATATTCATCAGCCCAATTACCTTCATCTCAATGGCAATGCGGCGGGTGTACTCCTCAATGGTTTTTATCTGCTTATCAGGTATGATAACCGGGGGAATTACGCAGGCAGAATCGCCCGAGTGGATGCCCGCATATTCGATGTGTTGCATAACGGCAGGAACAAAGGCATCAGTGCCATCGGCAATGGCATCGGCTTCAACTTCGATGGCATCCTCCAGGAACATATCGATCAGCAAGGGCCGGTCGGGCGAAATATCCACTGCAGCGGTAACATACTGCCTCAGCATCTCCTCATCAAGAATAACCTTCATTCCACGGCCACCCAGAACATATGAAGGACGTACCATCAGGGGGTAGCCTATTCTGCCGGCAATCTCTACAGCCTCCTCCGGGTTGCGGGCCATATCCGATGGAGGTTGCGGGATACCCAGCTTTTCCATGATCTTTCTGAAATGGTCGCGATCTTCGGCATGGTCGATGGTTTCAGGGCTGGTCCCAATAATTTTTACCCCGTTGGCTTCCAGCTCTTTTGCAATATTTAAAGGAGTCTGGCCGCCAAACTGTACAATCACTCCATCGATTTTTTCCTTATTATAGATGCTAAGCACATCTTCCAAGGTAAGCGGTTCGAAATATAACCTTCCGGCGGTATCATAATCGGTCGATACGGTTTCGGGGTTGCAATTCACCATGATGGATTCATACCCGGCATCCCTGATAGCAAAAGAGGCATGAACACAGCAATAATCAAATTCAATTCCCTGCCCTATGCGGTTGGGACCACCGCCAAGCACCATGATACTCCTGTTTTTGCCCGGATCGACCATATCGGGCGCATTATAGGTAGAGTAATAATATGATGCCTCGGCACCACTTACCGGTATGGAATCCCATGCCTCTTTCATGCCCAGGCCAAGTCGCCTCTCACGAATGCTCTTTTCCGGAATACCGAGAAGGCCGGCCAGGTATTTATCGGCAAAACCGTCCTTCTTAGCCTGTATGAATAATTCATCAGGAAGCCCTGTTTCCTTGAAGCTGAGAATCTGCTCTTCAAGCTCCACCAGCTCTTTCATCTGTTCAATAAACCAGGCCTTAATATATGTTTTACGGTGAAGCTCTTCAACTGATGCCCCTTTGCGCAGGGCCTCGTACATGATAAATTGCCTTTCACTCGAAGGATAAGTAAGCATGACCATCAGATCATCTAGACTTTTTCGGTTGAAATCCTTTGCAAAACCCAGTCCGTACCTTCCAATTTCAAGAGAACGTATGGCTTTCTGGAATGCTTCCTTGTAGTTTTTGCCAATGCTCATCACTTCACCCACGGCCTGCATCTGTGTACCCAGTTTATCTTCCATCCGGTCGAATTTCTCGAATGCCCACTTTGCGAATTTCACGACCACGTAATCACCCCATGGAGTATATTTTTCAAGTGTTCCTTCCCGCCAGTAAGGAATTTCATCAAGGGTAAGCCCCCCAGCCAGGAGTGCCGATATCAGCGCAATGGGAAAGCCCGTTGCCTTCGATGCAAGAGCTGAGGAACGTGATGTGCGCGGATTGATCTCTATCACTACCACCCGCCCTGTTTTCGGATCATGGGCAAACTGCACATTGGTGCCACCGATAACACCTACATCTTCGACGATTCGCCAGGCATAATCCTGCAGCCTGTTCTGCAGTTCTTCGGAGATGGTAAGCATTGGCGCTGTGCAGAAGGAATCGCCTGTATGCACACCTATGGCATCCACATTTTCAATAAAGCATACGGTGATCATCTGATTCTTAGCATCCCGCACCACTTCAAGTTCCAGCTCTTCCCACCCCAGCACCGACTCCTCCACCAGCACCTGGTTCACCATACTGGCCGCCAGTCCGCGTGCGGCAATCAGTTTCAGCTCTTCAGAATTATAAACCAGTCCGCCACCAGTACCCCCCATTGTATATGCAGGTCGTATCACCAGCGGGAAGCCAAGCTCTGCAGCCACCTTTTCGGCATCAGCCAGGGTATTTACCGCTGTTGACCGGGGCATCTCAATACCCAGGCGGGCCATTGAATTCTTAAATTCGGTACGGTCCTCGCCCTTTTCGATTGCCCTGAGGTTCACACCAATAACCTCCACATTGTATTTATCAAGAATACCTTTGTTGGCCAGTTCGAGTGAAAGGTTCAATGCAGTTTGTCCTCCCAGATTGGGAAGCAGGGCATCGGGTCTTTCCTTTTTGATTATTTCGGTCAGCGCATACTCGTTGAGGGGCTCGATATAGGTATAATCTGCCATCTCCGGGTCGGTCATTATCGTTGCCGGATTGGAATTTACCAAAACGATCCTGTACCCTAACGAACGCAGCGCCTTGCAGGCCTGGGTGCCGGAATAGTCAAATTCACAGGCCTGGCCGATAACAATAGGGCCGGAACCGATAATAAGTATTTTGTTGAGATCTTCCCTTTTTGGCATTGAATTTCTGGTTTATCGTGAATTCTGGTTTGATTAATTAATGTGTGAAAATAGCTGAAAAATAAAAAAACAGTTCACATATTTAATAATATTTCCACGTGCATGGTGAGTTTCGTAAAAAGTTTTTACCCGACAAACTGTTTTTTGATAATGATATAGTCTAACTTCTCCAGCGCTGCTATGTGACCTGACAGCTTGCCGCCGGTAATTATGTATCAGGGCCGGTTATAAACAGCGAACCCTGGCAGGCATCATAAAGAGTTATGATCTGCTTTTGCTTTTGCAGGTAACCCAAAAGTATCAGGATCTATTATCACAATAAACCACCCGGTTTTCTTTGTCGCTATGATATTTATACTTCTCTTTCTTATAGGAAAGAAGAATCCTGTAACCGGGGGTAATAACCTGTGCATACATCTTTCCCGGCTCCGGGCAACCCAGGCTGGCATCCGGCCAGTCGACCTGCTCTATTTCAACGACAACGATCTTATCTTTATCAATTCCTTTGCGGTTTGCAAGATCTTCTTTTGCCAGCTTTACAACCGGTTCAGTGGCACCGGGAACCGTAACGCTGCTTGACGAACCGGAAAAACAACCATGCCCGAACAGAGATAATGTCATAATTATTATTATCAGGAAATACCTTCTTTTCATAGTTTTTTACAGCTCAATTGA